>NZ_JBFAZH010001019.1:0-2804 GCF_040681735.1 Actinoplanes sp. NPDC051633
CGCAAATGAAATAGATTGACCTCCCAATAACACCACGTAGTTATTGGGAGGTCAATCTATGAAATGCGATTAAGCTTTTTCTAATTCATCCTGCTGATCGCAGCGCGGGCAGTGCAGGGCTTCGGCGCCGCGCTCATCGTGCCGGCGGCGCTGTCGCTGCTCGCCGTCACCTTCCCGGAAGGACCGGCCCGCTCCCGCGCGCTCGGCGTCTTCGGCGCCGTGGGCGGGGCGGCCGGCTCGGTCGGCGTCGTCGCCAGCGGCCTCCTGACCGGCGGCCCGGGCTGGCGCTGGGCGTTCCTCATCAACGTCCCCGCCGGCGTGGCGTTCATGGTTATCGCGGCGGTGTTCCTCGCCGCCGATCGGGCCGACGGGCGCACCTCGCGCCTCAACCTCGCCGGGCCGGTCACCGTGACCGCCGGGCTGCTGCTGCTGATCTACGCGTTCCACCACCCGCTGTGGCTGCCGGTCGCCGCCGGGCTCCTCGCCCTGTTCGTGTGGACCGAGCGGCGGTCCGAGGCACCTCTCGTGCCGGCCGCGATCCTGCGGAACCGGCCGCTGGTCGCCGCCAACATCACCGCGTTCCTGGCCAACTGCGCCCTGATGTCGTTCATCTTCATCGGGTCGCTGCTGATGCAGCAGGCGCTCGGGTACTCCCCCATCGTCACCGGGCTGGCCTGGCTGGCCACCACCGTCACCATCCTGCCCGCCTCGATGGTCGGCGCGCGGCTCGTCGCGGTCGTCGGGGTGCGACGGCTGCTGGTCACCGGTCTGGCCGTGCTGGCCGCCGGGACCCTGTGGCTGGCGAAGGACCCGGTCCACGCCGACTACCTCACCGATCTGCTGCCCGCCTTCCTGCTCGCTGGGCTCGGCTTCGGGCTCTGCGGCCCGGCGCTGCAGATCGGCGCCCTGACCGGCGTGTCCCGATCGGCGGCCGGTCTGGCCTCCGGCCTGGTCGAGACCATGCGCGAGATCGGCGGCGCCGCCGGAGTGGCCGCGGTGTCGACCGTCCTGGTGGCCGCTGCCGGCGGATTCCGCGCGGCGTTCGTGTGCATCGCCGTGCTGGCCCTGCTGGGCGTCATCACCACCAAGGAAATCAAGTCATGACCGGGCGGCGGCCCGCCGGCTACGAGTGTGTCGCGGCGGGTCTGCCGTAGGTGGCGGTGAGGGCCGCGTCGAGGTCGGCGATGAGGTCGTCCGCCGACTCCAGGCCGACCGCCAGCCGGATCAGCCCGTGCTCGCGGAAGGGCGCCGCGAAGGCGTGCGCCTTGACGCCGGTGTACTGCTCGTAGGCGATCAGCGTCTCGTCGTGGCCCAGGGAGACCGCGGAGGTGATCAGCCGCAGGTCGTTGACGAAGCGCACCCGGTCCTCGTGGCTGCCGGCGAGGGCGAACGAGACCACCCCGCCGTAGCCGCCGCTGAACTGAGCCGCCGCACGAGCGTGCTGCGGGTCGCCGGGCAGGCCGGGGTACGCGACGTGGGCGACCCGGTGGTCGTCGTGCAGGAAGCCGGCGATGGCCGAGGCGTTGTCGCAGTGCTGCCGCAGCCGCAGCGGCAGGGTGACTGACCCGCGCATGATGAGCCAGGCGTTGAACGGTGCGATGGCACCGCCGATGTGGTGCAGCGCGCCGGTCTTGACCGCGTCGATCAGTTCGCGCGAGCCGATGACGGCGCCGCCCATCGCGTCGCCGTGGCCGTTGATGTACTTGGTCAGCGAATGGATCACCAGATCCGCGCCGAGGCTCAAGGGCCGCGCCAGCGGCGGTGGGGTGAAGGTCGAGTCGACGGTCAAGCGTGCGCCGGCGGTGTGGGCGATCGTCGCGAGCGCGGCGATGTCGGGCACCCTCAGATCGGGGTTGGCGATGGTCTCGGCGTGCACGAGCCGGGTGGTGGGGCGTACGGCTGCCCGCACCGCCGCCAGGTCGGTGATGTCGACGAAGTCGACCTCGACGCCCATCTTGGCCGGCAGCAGGGTGTCGAACAGTCCCTGGGACCGTCCGTAGACGACGTTCGAGACGATCGCGTGGTCACCGGGGCCGATCAGGGTGAAGAAAGCGGCGTGCAGGGCGGCCATGCCGGTGCCGAAGACCGCCGCCGCCTCGCCGTTCTCCATCGCCGCCAGCTTCGCCTGCAGGCCGAGCTGGTTGGCGCCGGACTCACGGGTGTAGACGAGAAGGTCCGGGTCGGCGTCGTCGAGGCTGGTCGGGTCGTCGGGCAGGAGATAGGAGTTCGCCATCACGATCGGGGTACGGATCGCCCCGGTCGTGTGGTCGGGGCGGTTTCCGCCGTGCACCGCCCACGACTGCTCACCCAGCGTGCGGTGGTCGTGCTTGTCCGGACGGGCGGAGGGTGTGCTCATCGCTGTGCCTTCCCGGTGATCGCGTCATGCCGAGGCTAGGTCATCGCGGGATCGGGTCCCGCGACCCGCGCCCGCCAGCGTTCGCAAATCGCGAAGAGCCGTTTCCTGCGGAAACGGAGATCGGCGAAATGCAAATCACTGCAACTCATTGACCGTCATCACTGGGCGACGGAATATCGGCGCATCTCCGCCGCCACGGCCGCCTCCCCCCGGGCGCCGCGGCGGTTCCCCCATCGACGGAGGTAACGCCATGCACCGATCACGCCTCGCCCGCATCCTCGCCGTCCCGGCGACGGCCCTGATGACGGCGCTGGTGGCGGTGGCCGGGACCGGGTCGCCCGCGCTGGCCGCGTACCCGAATCCCGGTCTTGTCACCGGCGACGTCCTGGTCCACGACCCCACCGTCGTCCGCCGCCCCGGCGGCGGCTATCTGGTCGCCCACACCGGC
>NZ_JBFAZH010001020.1:0-2802 GCF_040681735.1 Actinoplanes sp. NPDC051633
ACGAAGGCCAGCACGCAGTATCCGACGGTCCGGCGGATCGGCCGGACCGGGAGCACGGCGGTGGCCCGGGCGATGTCCGCGGGCCGCCACACGTAACGGGTCGCGACCCAGGTCGCCACCGCGACCGACAGCATCGCCGCGAAGAAGTTGATCCGCAGACCGGTGATCTGCTCGACGATCCACAACAGCCAGGGCAGCCCGAAGGCGATGCCGAGGAACACCGCGACGTCGCGCCGCTCACCCATGGCGGTGGTGCTTCTTCACATAGGTGTAGCCGGGCGCCAGCTCGCTCTCCGCCGCCTGATCGTGCAGGGCGCGCTGCCGCTCCGAGGGCCGTGCTCCCGGCGGCAGCTTGCGCACGAACCCGTTCACCCAGTGCTCCCGCCGCTCGCTCTTGTCCGGATCAAGATCGTCCGGGTACGTGCCCTCCTCGACCAGCGGCGCGTAGAACAGCATGTCCGCCGCCTTCTGACCGTGCACCGCCGGATACGACGGATAGCCGGCCGAGTCGACGCTGCCCGGCACCCGGGTCAGATAGCCCTCCCGGATGAGCTGGTCCAGGGCGTTGCGCAGCAGAAACGTACCCTTGGCGCCGCGACCGAGCCCGCAGTGCCCGGCCAGGGCCGCCTCGGCCAGCACCGCACTGCCGTCGTCGAAGACCCGGCCCTGCTTGCGGACCGCCTGCAGGACCCGCCCGTGGTTCGACCCGCCGGCGTCGAACTCCCGGGTGACCACCCTCGGGTCGTACTCGTGGAAGTAGCCGGCGCCGTCGACGGTCAGTGGCTCGTCGAGCGGCACGGTGCGCACCAGCACCTCGTCCCCGCCGTCGAAGGAAACGGTGACCAGCACCCCCGGCCGCACGTCCGGCGGCCACGTGATGCCGCCGAACTGCCACTCGACGTCCTGCCGCAGCGAGGTCTCGTAGCTCCTGGTCAGCGGGACGAGGCCGAACTCGCGGTGCTCGAGCACGAGGATGATCCGGTCGCGCTCGAGCAGCGTCTCGACGCACTCCTCGGGAACGGCGCAGACCTCGCCGTCGAGGTCGGCCCGCCACAGCGCGAACCGCCGGGCCACCTTCTTCACGGCCCAGACGTTACCGGCACCGCAGGGCCGGGTGGCGATGGTGCCGGCTCGATCGTGCCTTCCTAAGCCACCGAACGGTGGGTTGTTATCCCGCAGGGCCGCTTTCTAGGTTGAGATCGCAGAATCGGCTGAAGAGAAGGTGAAAGGAGCGTAGGAATCCCCTGGAAATCGCACTCTCTGTCGGAGGACGGATGAAACTTCACCATGCAGCAAAAGCGTTGGCCGTCATCGGCACGAGCGCGTTGACCGTGCTGGCGAGCGCGCCGGCACACGCCTCTGCCGGACATTCCCGAAATCCGGTCTCAACCATCGCGACCGGGCTGGAGGGACCATTCGGCCTCGACATTCTGTCCTCGAAGCGTGCCCTCGTCGCCGAGAGCGGCACCGCACCCAACACGGGCCAGGTCACCTCGGTCGACCTGCGGACCGGCGCGCGACGGACGCTCATCTCCGGACTGACCAGCCCGGCCGGGGTCGCATCCGACGGCCACCGGATCTACGTGGTGCTGGGCGGTGGCGGCGGGCCGGGCGAGGGACCGCCCCCGCCCCCGTCGAAATATCCCGCGTCGTCACTTCTGGTGGCCGACAAGAACGGGAAGCACGTTCGGGTTCTCGCCAACCTGGAGAAGTACGAACTGAAGCACAACCCGGACCGCCAGGTGCAATTCGACCCGGTGACCGGAGCGCCTTACGACGCATTGTCCAATCCGTTCAGCATGGTGTGGTCGAAATGGGGGCTGCTGATCGCGGACGGCGGCGCCAACGACGTGCTGCGGGTGAATCCGCGCACCGGGCGGGTGTCGACGTTCTTCGTGCCGCCGAACCCGCGCACCCCGGCTTGTCTGGCCGAGGGCGCGCAGGCGAACCCGGGCACGGTCGGTTGTGACTCCGTGCCCACCGGCGTCGCGGTGCACGGCAAGCACGTGTACGTGTCCACGCTCGGCGCCGAGTCACCCGGCGCGGCGGTCGTCTACAAGCTCGACGGCCGTTCCGGGCGGGTGCTGCAGAAGTGGCGCGGATTCACGTCGCTGACCGGCGTCGCCGTGTCGCCCCGGGGCACCATCTACGCCTCCGAGGTCCTCTTCGGAGCTCCGGCGGGCGAGGGTCCCCCGCCGCCGGGCTTCGATCCGTCCTCGGTGGGCCGGCTCACCCGGATCAGTCACGGCGGGGTGACGCACGCGGCGGTCACCATGCCGACCGGCATCGAGTTCGCCAACGGCAAGCTCTACGCGACGTCGTGGAGCATCGCCGGCCTGTTCCTCGGAATCCCGAAGGCGGGCAGGCTCGTCTCGGTGAGCGACCGGGCCTTCCACTAGCACTCACATCGGCACGACGGGTGGTCCCCGGGTCCCGCCGACCCGGGGATTAACCTTGCCGCATGGCGCACCAGCTCACGCGGACCGACGCGCGGCGGATCGCGGTCCGCGCCCAGCTGCTCGACCACCCGCGGCCCGCCGATCTGATGACGGTGGTACGGCACCTCGCGTTTCTGCAGTTCGACCAGACCGCGGCGGTCGCGCCGAGCGCGGACGTGGTGCTGTGGAGCCGGCTCGGTTCGTCGTACGCGCCGGAGGAGCTGGCCGGGCTGCTGAAGGATCAGAGTCTGATCGAGCTGCACGGCCTGATCCGCCCGGCGGAGGACATCGCGCTGTTCCGCGCCGACATGGCCGACTGGCCGGGCCGCGGCGAGGTGAAGGAGTGGCAGGCCGCGGTGGAGGA
>NZ_JBFAZH010001021.1:0-2799 GCF_040681735.1 Actinoplanes sp. NPDC051633
GGTGCGGTGGCGACCCGGATCGCGGAGTATTACCGCGACGAGGGCCAGGACGTGTTGCTGATGATGGACAGCGTGACCCGTGCGGCGATGGCGCAGCGCGAGGTGGGGCTGTCGGTCGGCGAGCCGCCCGCGACGCGGGGTTACCCGCCGTCGGTCTTCGCGATGCTCGCCAGCCTGCTGGAACGGGCCGGCCCGGGCGCCCGCGGCAGCATCACCGGCCTCTACACCGTCCTGGTCGAGGGCGACGACCACAACGAACCGATCGCGGACGCGGCCCGTTCGATCCTGGACGGTCACGTGGTCCTCGACCGCAAGCTGGCCACGGCCGGCCACTTCCCGTCGATCCAGGCGCTGGACTCCATCTCCCGCGTGGCGAACAAGATCACGAACGCACAGCAGAAGTCCGACGCGACGGAGCTGCGCCGGATGATGGCCGCGCACCGAGAGGTGCGGGAACTGGTCGAGATCGGTGCCTACGTGCCGGGCACCAACCCGGAGGCCGACCGCGCGACGGCGATCTGGCCGCAGATCACGGCCTTCCTGCGCCAGGGCCTGGACGAGCGGGTGACGGCCGACCAGGCCTGGACCGCCCTGCGAGAGCTGATCGCCCGAAGCTGAAACCAACAGTGGTAGCCCACCCACCCGGATTCGGGCCGGACACGTGGGTGGGCTACCACTTTCGCGGGTTGCAGGTCGGGTGCAAGGGCTCAGGCGCCAACGGCCGGGGTCGAAGCGGCATGTGAAGGCGCTGAGGAGGACCGTGTGAATCGACTGTTCCGGCTGGGGCCCGTGCTTCGTGCTCGGAAGGCTCAGGAAGATGCTGCCCGTGGTGCGGTGATCCAGTCGCGGCAGGAGATCCGGGAGGCTCAGCAGCTCGCCAAGCGGCGAGCGCTCGATCTGGCCGGCGCCGACGCACCCACCGAGGGCACCGCGCGCGCCATGGTCGCGTCGATGGTCGCCCGGCAGTCGCTGGCCGCCGGCCTCTCCGGCGCCCACCGGATGGTCACCGACGCCGAGGAGCTCACCCGCGAGAAGGTCGCCGAACTCGCGGATGCCGCCAAGCGGCGCCGCGCGGTCGAGATGATGGCCGAGCGGCACGCCGAGACGGTCCGCCACCACGATCTCAAGGTCGACCAGGCCAACCTGGACGAGCTGGCCGTCACGACGAAGGCCCGCAACGCTGCCCGTGGCATCGACGCACAGACCGAGGAGCGCGCCAACTCGATGCGCACCGGCTCCGGCACGGCCGCCGACCGGGAGAACGTCAGCCGCGACGCCGCCCTGGCCGTGCAGGCCACCCGTACCCACCAGATCGACCTGGCGGACGCCGCCCAGGCCATCGCCGCCCGGCGCGGCGACCTCGTCACCGCGGTCGCTCAGCAGACCGACCCGACGGCCGAACTCGAAGACGAGGGGGAAACCGACGAGAGCAGCCGGAGCCGCGCATGATGGGTGTCACGGGGGTCCTGAACCGTATCTCCGAGTTGCAGACGCAACTCGGGCTGACCCCTGCCGCCAACAACGCGAGCCTCAACGGCACCGCCTTCGCCGGCGCGCTCGCCGACGCCACTGGGGGCACCACGGCCACCAACGGTGGGGTGACCGGCGATCAGATCGTCACGTCGGCCAAGAAGTACCTGGGCACCGACTACGTCTTCGGCAGCACCGACCCCAGCAAGGGTCTGGACTGCTCGGGGCTGGTGCAGCGGGCGTACCGGGACCTCGGCATCGAGCTGCCGCGCAACTCCTGGCAGCAGGCCAAGGTGGGCACCAAGGTCGACAGTTTGAAGGAGGCGAAGCCGGGCGACATCCTGGCCTTCGACTCGCCGGTCGATCACGTGGCCATCTACCTGGGTGACAACAAGATGATCGCGGCGCCCAAGCCGGGCGACCAGGTCAAGATCCAATCTGTGTACGAGACCCCGACGCACATCCGCCGGGTCGTGGGCACCCCGTCCCTGGAGACCGCGGCTGCCGTGCGGCCGGCGAGCCTGCAGGGCGTCGGCGGCGCGTCGCTCGCGGGCGTGCCGTACGGGAACCTGTTCGTGCAGGCCGGAAACAAATACGGAGTCTCGCCGAAGCTGCTCGCCGCGGTCGCCAAGGTGGAGTCGAGCTACAACCCGAAGGCGGTCAGCAAGGCCGGGGCCCAAGGCCTGATGCAGCTGATGCCGGGGACGGCCAAAGGGCTCGGGGTGAAGAACTCGTTCGACCCGGAGCAGGCGATCAACGGCGCCGCGAAGCTGCTGTCGAACCACCTCAAGGAGTTCAAGTCGGTGCCGCTGGCGCTGGCCGCGTACAACGCGGGAGGCGGCGCGGTGCACAAGTACGGCGGCATCCCGCCGTTCGCCGAGACCCAGGCCTACGTGCCGAAGGTGCAGAAGGCGCTCGCCGCGCTGGGCGGCTGACCGCACGTCGAGGGAGACCCATGTCCAACTCCGTCACCGGGCCGGACCGCCGGCCGGCCACCGAGCTGAACCGCCGGGCCGGCTCGGGCGGGCGGCGTCCCGACGGTGGCGAGGAGTTCGGGTCGGCACTGTCCGCCGAGATGGACCGCGCCCCGGCGAAGACCGACGACGAGACGCAGCGCAATCGTGTGTCGCAGGACCGGTACGCCCGCAACCAGGCCGAGCAGTATCGCAACGCGCAGACGCAGGCGGCCCGGGATCGGGCGGCGACCGCGCCGGACCGTACCGTCGTGCAGGACCGCAACGCCGCGCAGAACCGGGCCGCTCTCGACCGCGCCGCGGCGCATCACCGGACTGTCCAACAAAGGAACATGACACGTCTGAAAACCCCGAC
>NZ_JBFAZH010001022.1:0-2797 GCF_040681735.1 Actinoplanes sp. NPDC051633
CGACACTGGTTTTGCTCAAATTTTTGTTTGTGAAAAGCAATTATTTTTATTTGGCTCTCATTTGCGTGACCGGCGAGGTGTACTCGTCGCCCGGGATCATCCGGGACGGCACGGTCGGCGCGTGATAGGTGTTCTCCGTCGCCGGCGCGGTGTAGATCACCTCGAGCCGCGGACGCTGCCGGATGTCCGGCACCTCGCCAGAGGTGAACAGCACCCGCTGGGTGGGCGTCGACTCGTTGGCCAGCCGGAAGAGCACACCCTTGTTGGTGCCGGCGTTGTTCACCCAGCCCTGCACCAGCGCGGTGGTGTCCCAGTTCTGCCAGCGCGGATCGGTGCCGATGTTGTCCACGTAGGACGTGGCGGCGCCGTTGTAGTCACCGCCCGGCGTGGTCCACGCGGCGGCGCTGCTCGCCCTGTTCCACGTGCCGGTGGTCTCGTCGAAGTCGCGGGTGAGGCCGTGCACCTGGAAGCGTGCGCCGGTGCCGCCCTCGGAGTAGGCGCCCCAGAGGCTGGCGGTGGCGCGCAGCACCTTGGTGCCGGCGGGGAGCCCGGTCATGCTCGGCCATTTCACGACCGCCCGGCTGGTGCCGTACTTCGAGCCGTTGTTGCCGATCTGGACCAGGCCACCGCCGTCCAGCACGTCGTGGCCGTTGTTCGGATCCTTGCTGGTCAGCGTGGTGTCGGTGGAGTTGCCCTGCAGGACCCGCACGATGTGACCGGCCTTGGGCAGCTGGACCTGCTCGGTGGGCGACGGGATCAGCTCGCCGGAACGGGTCTTCACCACGATCATGTAGTAGGACGGCGGCCCGAACTCACCGGGGTTGTTCGCCGGCGTCGGGGTGCCGCTGGTGTCGCTGTAGCTGGTGCGGTCGTTGCGCACCGGTGCCACCAGCGTGCGGTCGGACGGGATGAAGCTCTGTGCGGTGCTGCGGTGGACCTGGTACTCGAGGATGTCGTCGCCGGTGGTGCTGCCCGGCGACGGGTCGGTGTACTCGCTCCAGGCCAGCTCGGCGCCGGTGGACCGGATGGTGGTCGGCATCTGCAGGGTGACGCCGGGCTTGCCCCAGGTCAGCAGCAGGGTGGGGAAGGTGTCGACCTCGCCGCCGTAGGCGTTCTCCGCACCCTCGTAGCGCACGCCGCTGCGGACGTCCGTCTCGACCGGCGTCTTGAGGATGAAGCCGTTGTTCGTCTGCCGGCCGTCCAGCCAGTCCTGCACGGTGGACCGGACGCTGAACGTGTGCCATGCGTGGTTCTGCTTCTTGCCCCGGTGGTCGGTGGCCTCCTTGACGAGCCGGACGCCGTCGGCCACGACGGTCTTGTTCGCAACGTCGCCGAGCACCACCTTGTGGGTGGTGCCGGCGTTGAAGGTGAAGTTGCCGATCGAGACCCAGTTGCCGTTGCCGGAGCCGGTCGTCTGGTTGACCGCCGCCGAGGTGGTGCCGGCGGCGTGGTGCACCGTGTAGGGAGCGTTCGCCGCCCGGTCCGAGCCGGGAACGTAGTGGACCTCGACCCGGTACCGGCCGGGCTCGGTCACCCGCGGCACCCAGGTGTAGGTGTCGCCGGTCGTGGGGCCGCTGTTGGCCCGGTACGTACCGCCCAGCGCCCCGGCCGCGACGCCTGCGCCCCACGCACCCGTCACCGCGGTCTTGCCGGGATCGACGTCGTCGATCTGCTCGGTGTTGGTGCCGATCTCGCCGACGGCGTTGCGCACCGTGTTCCAGGTGACCGAACTCTCCGCCCAGGGCACGGTCGCCCGATGCGCGCTGACGTCCATCTCGACGTCGTCGAACGTGTTGAGCATGTTCTGGTCGAAGTAGAGCTTCAGCTGCGCCGAGTCGAGCCGCGTGCCCGCCGGCACCTCGGTGAGCGGGAACTTCACCAGGCTGCGGAACGTGGCGTTGGCGGCGGCGTCGATCGGGTTGGTGCCGACCGACAGCTTCCAGTTGGTGTCGTAGTTGGTGTTCGGCTCGTAGGAGTTGACCATCGCGTCCTGCGCGTCGCCGACCTGCGGCTGCACCTTGATGGTGGGGTCGATGACCACCGGGTATCGCCGCTGCGGGTCGCGCAGCCACGCCTCGTCGGCGGTCACGGTGAGGCGCAGGTCGCGACCGGCGCCGCCGATGGTCTGGGTGACCTTGGTGCTGTGCCCGGTGCCGGTCGCCGACCCGGGGTTGGCGGCGCTGTAGTACATGAACGGCTTAGGCAGGTAGAACAACGGCCGGCCGTCGGCGTCGGCGGCCCGGAAGGCGATCGAGCCGTCGGCCTGCTGCGCGGCGGTGACGCCGTCGAGCGACAGCCGGAACGAGAAAGTGGCCGGGCCGGTCGGCGCCCGGTCCAGGACGATCTTTTCCTTCAGCGCGGTGGCCGTGACGTCGTACGCCACGTCGGCGGAGCCGAACACGTCCGGATAGCTGATGCCGCTGCCGGACACCTTCGGCGTCACGACGCGTCCGGCGCCGTCCACGCCCACGGTGACCGACCGGCCGCCGAGGTCGTAGCGGACCAGCCGGTCGGTGCGGTCACCGAACCGGCTGTCGAAGGAGTTCTCGGCGGAGACGTACGGATACCCGGCATCGCGCGATCGCGTGATCCGGGTGTCGACGTCCTGCCACCGGCCGTTGCTGTCGCGGTAGTGCACCGGGGCGCCGCTGATCTCGGACTGGGTGCGGCCGTCGGCGAGCCGCCAGACCTTGGCGTTGGCGGTGCGGGCGGAGGTCACCTCGGACACCCGTTTCGCCGCCGGTATCGCCTTGGCGGCCGGCGGGCGGGCCGGGTGGGTCAGCGTGCCGCCCGGGCC
>NZ_JBFAZH010001023.1:0-2796 GCF_040681735.1 Actinoplanes sp. NPDC051633
TTGCGCGTGCTCACCTGAATCGTGAACGGCTGGTTCTGCCGCACCGTCCGGGGCGCCCGGGTGATCAGCAGCGTCGCGTTGTTGGCCGCGGTCGGCACCTCACCGAACGCGGTCGAGACGCACCTGTCGCCCTTCTGGAAACCGTCGTGCGGCTCGAACTGGCTGCCCTCGCAGCTGTTCGCCAGCACGCCCAGGCCGGCGCCGGGGGGCGGGGTCTGGCCGTTGTTGTCGCCGCCACCGTTGTTGTCGCCGCCACCAGCGTTGTCGCCACCACCAGCGTTGTCGCCACCACCGGCGTTGTCGCCACCACCGGCGTTGTCGCCACCACCAGCGTTGTCGCCGCCGCCGGCGTTGTCACCGCCACCAGCGTTGTCGCCACCACCGGCGTTGTCGCCACCACCAGCGTTGTCGCCGCCGCCGGCGTTGTCACCGCCACCAGCGTTGTCGCCACCACCAGCGTTGTCGCCACCGTTGTCACCGGCGCCTTCGCTGGGCTCGCTGCTGGGCTCGCCGGCGCTGGGGTTGCCGACGTTCTCGATCACCCAGTCGCGGCAGCGCTGGCGCAGGGTCTCCGTCGACACGACGTCGCTGGCGCCGTCGTCGGAGTGCTGCGTGACCCGGCCGTTGTTCGTCGTGTAGGTGCCGCGCCTGGTCTCGGTCGACAGCTTCGACGACCGTGGCGCCTGCATGCGATCACAGGCCGCCAGCGCACGATCCATCGACCGCTTGGTGCCGGCGTCGGACACCTGCGTGACGGTCACGATGCCACCGAAGGCGACGAGGGTGGCGGCCGCCGCGGCGAGGCGGCGCTTGCCGGTGAACCAATTCGGGCTCTTGGTCGCGCGCCGGTACTGAGACCTTCGCATGGGAACACCTTTCTTCAACACCGTGGCGGGTACTGGTTGCCGCCCGAGGGGGTGATACGTACGGCCAGGGGTGCTGGCCAGGTCGATACCGAATGCGCAGCTACCTCGCTCGGAAGATGCGCATGGTGGTGACGACACCGGCGACGAGGGCGGCCGCCAGAACCATCAAGATCACGGACGTGTTCACGCCCGAGACGCCTCCTGTGCCGGCCGCGGCGGCCAGCATCTGCCCGTCCACCGGGACCGGGCCCTTCTGGGCTGCGGGCGGCGGCGCGGTCGGGATGTTGCTGTAGTCGACCAGGCCGCTGCTCTCGAGCAGCGTCATGTGGGTCATCACGAACTGGTTGGCCTCCTGGGCCAGCCTGCGCACCGAGTCGTTGCGGGTGCTCGACCGGATGATGCCGATCGCCGGGAAGATCTTGCCGTGCGCCGCGCGGAGCCGGTCGATGAAGATCGAGTCGAACGTCGTGCTGTTCGCGGCCGCCATCTCGGCCAGCCAGCTCTGCTGGTCCGCGTTGGGCGTGCTCGGCAGCATGATGCCGAGCTTCTTCGCCACCTTCATGTCGGCGTTGTCGAGCGTCACGTGCTGCCCCGCGATCGCCTTACCGATCGCCCTGACCCGCTTGTCCTTCGACTTCTGCTGCGCCATGTTGCCGGCCGGGATCTCCCACAGGCCGGCGAGCCGGACCTTCACCACGAAGTCACGGTCGGCGTCCGAGACCGGCCCGACGCCGCGGTCGGGCAACCCGCTGCTGGACGGAATCGGGACGGGCACGTCCGCGGCCTGGGCCGCGGTGGGCGTGACGAGCGCTACCAGGACCATTGCCGAAATGCCCACGAGCCAGCGAACCAGCCGGCGCGAGGAACGGGCGGCAATCATCTCTGAACACCTCCGACAGACAGATAAGGACGGGAGAACGGTAGAAGCGCGATGCGGTTCTCGGCAATGCCGGGAGCGGGAAATGCGGAACACTTAGGAGCGGCCTAAAAGAAACTTATGGAGCTGGAATTGAACCCCCGGGCATCCTCCGTTCGGACGATGCCCAGGGGTCACGCTCAGTAGCTGTAGTCGGTACCGCCGGCGTTGCCCGACTCGCCCTCGTCACCCTCGTCGGAGTCCGCGGGCGGGGCGATCGGCTTCGACGGGGGTGGCAGGCAGGTCAGGTTCTTGGCGCCGGTCGGCTCGATGACGAACCACTTCTTGCCGACGTTCTGGCCCTTCCACTGGCCCGGCTTCTTGTCGCCGAGGTACCGGTAGACCGGCCAGTCGCCGATCGTGAGCTGCTTGCTGCCGTCGGCGCGGGTGACGGTGCCGACGTCCTCGGGGTCGACGCCCTCGATCTCGGGCTTGCCGTCCTCGGTCAGGGCCGGGGGCCAGACCACGGCGCAGTCGCCCACGCAGGTGGACTCCACCTTGGGCTTCACCTTGTCGCCGTCGAAGCGGTAGAGGACCCAGCCCTCCTGGTCGACCACGACCTTGCCCATGCGCTTGACCGTGGTGCCGGTCAGCTCGCTGGTGACGTCGTCCTCGCTGAGCTTGCCCTTGGCCTCGGCGGCCCCACTGGCCGTCGGCTCAGCGGTCGGCTCGCCGGTGGGCTCGTCGGTGGGTTCGGTGGTCGCGTCGGACCCGTTCGCCGCCGGCTTGACGCCGCCACTGTAATCGGACGCGTTGTAACCGGCCGGTGCGCATCCGGGCAGCGCGAACGCCACCGCGATGGCCGCGCAGGCGACCATCAACTTTCGCTTCTCCGGAACCACGGTTGCCCTCCAGCGTTTTATGCCTGTACTGCTTTCCGCGCAGTAGTACGCGGGCGCGTGGCGAGCGGTTGAATCCGGCCGGGCACAATTTTCTTTGTTTTTCATTTGAACCCCGGCGGCGGCGCGTACGTATTCCAATGACCCTTCTCCGGACGGCAATCGCATTCGGTGT
>NZ_JBFAZH010001024.1:0-2790 GCF_040681735.1 Actinoplanes sp. NPDC051633
GCGGAACGACGCCGCCGGGTGTACCAGACCGCCGCCGCGCCGGCGACGACCATCGCCGAGCCCAGCCCGATGGTCGCGCCCATCGGGGCGCCGGTCAGGGGCAGGTTGCCGCCCGCGCTGACCCCGCCGCCGGGCGTGCTCGGGGAGGTCGTGCCGGGGCTCTCGCCACCGCCCGGCGGGACCGTGTCGGTGGTGCCGGTCGGCGTGGTCTCCGACGGCGACGGCGCCGGGCTCTCGCCGCCGTAACCCGTGTTGCCCCGGGTGTCGTCGTTGTTGCCGTTGTTGTCACCCGTCGCGTTGTCGTTCGGGATGTCGTCGTCATCGTTGTCGGCCTGGGCGCCACCGCCGTACCCGTCGCTGCCCGCGGAGGCGTCGCAGTCGGTGCGGGCGGCGTCGGTGTCGCACGGCGTCGCCATCACCACCGGCTGCCCGGCACGCTGCGACCCGTCGCCGGTGGCGAGGGCGGGCGTTCCGGAGAAGGCCAGGGTGGCGAAGGCGATGACGCCGGCCGCGGGGAGTCCAGCGGCCAACCGGCGCGTCAAGCTCATGAGGGAGTCCGTTCTGTTGCTGATGGTCCGTTTCCGTCCGGGGGAGTTTAACCCTAATGTCCGAATTAGCGGTAACCGGCCCCCGCGAGTTGCATCAGCACGGGACGCCGCCGATCCGGTGACTGCGCCACAGGTGCGACAGCGCCGAGACCTTCAGCTCGAACTGAGGATCCGCCGCGAGGAGCCCTTCGCCGCTGTACGGCGCGGCGAGCTGCACGCTCGCGCCGGACTCCAGATAGACCGAGACGACGGTACGCGCGCCGCGCCGCTCCGCCCGCAGATCCACCACCCGGCTCCACGGCTCGTGCCGGTGCGCGGTCCGGATGCCGCCCGCGTCGATCCGGGTGCCCCGCCGGCCGGCCAGCGCGCCACCGGCCATGCCCGCCAGCAGCGACGTGATCGCCAGCGCCAGCCAGAGCGGGCTCGGCACCGGAGCGATCACGGCGGAGAGCAGGGCGCCGGCCAGGCCGACGAGGGATCCGGAGAACAGGCCGTGGCGCAGCGCCTGCTGCCAGGTGGGCGTGAAAGCGGCTTCCATGAGTGTCTCAACGACCGCCAGAACCGGGTCAGCCGCACGTCGGGTGCGACCGACGTACGGTTGACGACATGGCAACAGAAGAGCCCATCACCCTCCCCACCTCCGAGGACGAGTGGCGCGTCCGGCTCACCCCCGCCGAGTTCCGGGTGCTGCGCCAGGCCGGCACCGAGCCCGCCTTCTCGGGTGAGTACGTCAACACCAAGACCGAGGGCGTCTACCAGTGCCGCGCCTGCGGCGCCCAGCTCTACCCGAGCGACACCAAGTTCGACAGCCACTGCGGGTGGCCGTCCTTCGACGACGCCATCCCCGGCGCGGTCAAGGAGATCGACGACTACTCGCACGGCATGGTCCGCACCGAGATCCGCTGTGCCCGTTGCGACAGCCACCTCGGGCACGTCTTCCGCGGCGAGATGATGACCGAGAAGAACACCCGCCACTGCGTCAACAGCCTGTCCATCAAGCTCGACCCGGCGCAGGCCGGCTGACGGCGATAATCGCCGGATGGACGAACGAGATTCGGCGATCATCGAGGAACTGCAACAGAACGCCCGTCTGACGAACCGGCAGTTGGCCGCCCGGGTCGGCCTGGCGCCGTCCAGCTGCCTGGTTCGCACGCGCGCCCTCGAGGTCAGCGGCGTGATCACCGGCTACCACGCCGAGGTCGACCTCGAGCGGGTCGGCCGCGGCGTCGAGGCGATGATCGCGTTCCAGGTGCGGCCGCTGAGCCGCGACGTCATCCGCGCCTTCGAGAGCTTCGCGCTTCAGCAGCCGGAGGTCCTGTCGGTCTACACGCTCGGTGGCGGCGACGACTTCATGGTGCACGTGGCGGTGCCGACCATCGCCGCCGTGCACAGCCTGCTGGTCGACAAGTTCAGCCGGCGCAAGGAAGTGATCGGGTTCCGGACGTCGATCGTCTACCAGCACAATCGGCGCCGCACCGTTCAGTCGATGCTCGAAAGGGCCTGAGTGCCGAATATCGTTCGGCAAACGCTCCACGTCGACGGCCGCGCTGCTGCACTACCGGCATGCACACACCGGAAAGACTGATCGTCGAACGAGGGTCCCGGACCGGGCAGCCGATCATCGTGAGCATCGACTCCACCCGCCTGGGTCCGGCGCTCGGCGGCTGCCGCATCAAGACCTATCCCACCTGGGCCGACGGCGTTGCCGACGCCGTGCGCCTGTCGGCGGCGATGACCGAGAAGGCCGCGCTGGCCGGCCTCGACCACGGCGGCGGCAAGACCGTCGTCGCGCTGACCGGCCCGCCGGGCGACCGGAGTCACCTCCTCGCCGACATCGCCGACGTGATCGACAGCCTGCGCGGCGCCTATCTCACCGGCCCCGACGTCGGCTCGAGCCCGGCCGACATGGAGGAGATCGGTCGCCGGACGAAATACGTCCTCTGCCGCCCGGAGCCCGCCGGCAGCGGCGACTCCTCCGGCCCCACCGCCCTCGGCGTCACCGTCTCCCTCGAGGCGGTGTGCGAACACCTGTGGCCAGGCCGCGATCTGTCGTCGGTCTCCTTCTCCATCCTGGGGCTCGGGCACGTCGGCGCCCGCGTCGGCGCCCACCTGGCCGGGCGCGGCGCCCGGCTCGTCGTGTCCGACGCCGACCCGCAGCGCCGGGCCCTGGCCGAGGCGCGGGGTCGCCCAGTCGATTAGTCGCACCAAAATTTGATAAAGAAACGCGACAATCGATTGCTAG
>NZ_JBFAZH010001025.1:0-2788 GCF_040681735.1 Actinoplanes sp. NPDC051633
CCGGCCTCGGCCGCGTTGGACGCCTCGACGACGACCCGCTGGTCGAGCCTGTTCAGCGATCCACAGTGGATCCAGGTGGATCTCGGTGCGACGTACACGGTGTCCCGCGTACGCCTGCTGTGGGAAGCCGCCTACGGCTCCGCGTACCAGATCCAGACCTCGACGAACGGCAGCACCTGGACCACCGCGCGGGCGGTGACCGGGGGCAACGGCGGCGAGGACGACAACACCGCGCTGAACGCGCAGGCGCGCTACGTGCGCATCAACGGCACCACCCGGGCCACGGCCTGGGGCTATTCGCTGTTCAACCTCGAGGTGTACGGCAGCTGACCCCGCCGCTCTCCCCCAGCACAGCCGCTTCCCCAGCACAGGAGGTTCCATGCGTAAGCTCTTGGCCGCCGCGACGACCCTGGTCGCCCTGGCCGCCGGCACGTTCACCGCATCCCCCGCGTCCGCGGCCGACACCCCCTACGACGTCCTGGTGTTCTCCAGGACGGCCGGGTTCCGGCACGATGCGATTCCCGCAGGCATCCAGACGATTCGCGATCTGGGCGCCGCCAACAACTTCACGGTCACCGCGACCGAGGACGCCGCCGCCTTCACGACCGGCAACCTGGCCGGGTACGAGTCGGTCGTCTTCCTCAACACCACCGGCGACGTGCTCAACGACGCGCAGCAGACGGCCTTCGAGGCGTACGTCCGCGGCGGCGGCGGGTACGTCGGTGTGCACGCCGCGGCCGACACCGAGTACGGCTGGCCCTTCTACGGTCAGCTGGTCGGGGCGTACTTCCACTCGCACCCGGCGATCCAGCAGGTGACCGCGCGCGTCCAGGACCGGGCGCATCCCAGCAGCGCCCACCTGCCGCAGGCGTGGACCCGCACGGACGAGCTCTACAACTACCAGAGCAACCCGCGCAGCAGCGCACACGTGCTCGCCACGCTCGACGAGTCGACGTACTCGGGCGGCAACATGGGCGCCGACCACCCGATCGCCTGGTGCAAGACGGTCGACAACGGACGGTCGTGGTACACCGGATTCGGGCACACCCAGGCCTCGTACGCGGAGCCGAACTTCCGCAGCCACCTGCTCGGCGGCCTGCGCTACTCGGCCGGCCGCGCCAAGGCCGACTGCCGTCCCGAGACCGGATACACCCCGCTGTTCAACGGCAGCACCACCGGCTGGTCGCAGGCCGGGCCGGGCAGCTTCACCAACAGCGACGCCACCCTGAGCTCGGTCGGCGGCATGGGCCTCTACTGGTATTCCGCCAAGCAGTTCACGTCCTACTCGCTGAAGGCCGACTGGCGTCTGACCGGCGACAGCAACTCGGGCATCTTCGTCGGCTTCCCCAACCCGGGCAACGATCCGTGGGTGGCGGTCAACCAGGGCTACGAGGTGCAGATCGACGCCACCGACGCGGCCGACCGCACCACCGGCTCGATCTACACCTTCAAATCGGCCGACATCGCGGCCCGCGACGCCGCGCTGAACCCGCCCGGCGAGTGGAACGCCTACGAGTTGCTCGTCGAGGGCCAGCGGATCCGGGTCTACCTGAACGGCCGGCTGGTCAACGACTTCACCAACACCGACCCGGCCCGCAACCTGGACGGCTACATCGGCATCCAGAACCACGGCGCCGGCGACCAGGCCGCGTTCCGCAACATCCGGGTCAAGGAGCTCACCGGGCAGCCGCCGGTGACGAACCTGGCGCTCAACAAGGCGGCCACCGCGTCGAGCGTCGAGAACGCGAGCTACCCGGCCTCGGCGGCGGTGGACTCGTCCACGAGCACCCGCTGGTCGAGCCAGTTCAGCGACCCGCAGTGGATCCAGGTCGACCTCGGTGCGACGTACACGGTGTCCCGCGTGCGGCTGCTGTGGGAGGCCGCCTACGGCTCCGCGTACCAGATCCAGACCTCGGCCAACGGCAGCACCTGGACCACCGCGCGGTCGGTGACCGGGGGCAACGGCGGCGAGGACGACAACACCGGGCTGAGTGCGCAGGCCCGCTATGTGCGGGTGCTCGGCACCAGCCGGGCCACCCCGTGGGGTTACTCGCTCTACAGCTTCGAGGTCTACGGCACCTGACCGGGCGGCGGGCCGCCGTCGGACTCCGGCGGCGGCACCCGCTCGATCGACCAGTTGGAGACCAGGTAGCGGATCCCGTTCGCCCGGGCGGTCCGATCGCCGAGCAGGGCGGGGTCGAATCTCGATCCGCCCTTCCATGCGCCGATCCGCGGCCGGTGGCCGGTGAGCGCCTCGATGCGGGCGATCGGATCGATCACCTCCCGCCGCACGGTCAGCGGGATGACCTCCGAGACCGTCGCGTGGGTGGCGGTGTGGAAGCCGATCTCGTGCGCGGTGGCGATCTGGCGCCATTCGTCGTCGGTCACGTTGGCCAGGCTCGGGTCGTAGTGGTCGAACAGCGGGAAGAAGTACGCCCGCAGCCCGAGGTTCGCGCACTCCTCGGCGCCGAACAGGGCGGCGTCGCGCATCCCGTCGTAGAAGGCGACGAACACGCGTGGCCCGTCGGCCGGCGCGGGCTCGTCCGGGTCGTACCGCGGGCCGAGGCCGGCGACGTGGCGCAGGTCCCGGCGCACCGAGTCGCGGTGCTCGGCGGCGATCTCGTGGAAGTTCAGGGCCACGATCGGTGACCGGCTCAGCGCGGCGCTGTGCGCGCGGGTCCACCGGGTCACGGCGCGAGCTCCTCGCCGAGGGCGGACTGCAGCCGGTACGCGTCGAAACTGAACAGCCGCAGGGTGTCCAGGTCGATGCCCAGGTCGGCGGCGGCCC
>NZ_JBFAZH010001026.1:0-2788 GCF_040681735.1 Actinoplanes sp. NPDC051633
GTCTCGACCGTCGCCGGCTTGGTGCCGCCGGTCGACCGGTCACCCTGCAGGCCCGGCTCGGTGTAGGTGACCTCGAGGAACACGCTGGTCGGCAGCTCGATGTAGAGCGGGACGCCCTCGTGCTGCGCGATCGTCGCCTCGGCCTCGGGCAGCAGGTAGTTCGCCGCCTCGCCGACCGTCCCGGCGCTCACCGGGATCTGGTCATAGGTGTCGAGGTCCATGAAGACGAAGTCTTCGCCGTCCTTGTAGAGGTATTGCATCGTGCGCTTGTCCACGGTCGCGGTCTCGACCTTGGTGCCAGCGTTGAAGGTCTTGTCCACGACCTTGCCGGACAGCACGCTTTTCAGCGTGGTGCGCACGAACGCGGGGCCCTTGCCCGGCTTGACGTGCTGGAACTCGACGACGGACCACAACTCGCCGTCGAGGTTGAGCACGAGTCCGTTCTTCAGGTCGTTGGTGGAAGCCATGTCCTGCCTGTTCTTGGTTTGCCGGGTGACCTTACGAGTCTACCCGGCCTGTTTCAGGTGCTGCAGGGCCAGGCGGTAGCCGTCGACGCCCAGCCCCGCGACCACGCCGGTCGCCACCGCGGACACGACCGAATGGTGCCGGAACTGCTCGCGTGCGTGGATGTTGCTGATGTGCACCTCGACGAGCCGGTTGCGCAGCATCGCGCAGGCGTCGCGGATCGCGTAGTTGTAGTGCGACCACGCGCCGGGGTTGAGCACGACCGGCGCCTCCTCGTCGGCCGCGGTGTGCAGCCAGGCCAGCATCTCGTGCTCGGCGTCGGTCTGCCGGACGACCACGTCGAGGCCGAGCGAGGCGCCCGCCTCCTCGCACAACTTCACCAGATCGGCGTAGGACGTGACGCCGTAGACGTCGACCTGGCGGGTGCCCAAGCGCCCGAGATTCGGACCATTGAGGACATAAACGCGCGTCACGCTGCCACCTCCGCGTACGCCTGCTCGAGCAACGACGTGGGCGGGCCGGCCAGGATGCCTGGTTTGCCGACATCGTCGAGCACCACGAACCGCAGCGTCGCACCGCGCGTCTTCTTGTCGACCTGCATCGCCGCGAGCAGCTCGGGGAAGGCGCCGGCGTCGTAGGAGACCGGCAGGCCGAGCCGCTGGAGCACGACGCGGTGCCGGTCGGCGACCTCCGGCGAGAGCCGGCCGGCGTGCCGGGCGAGGGCGGCCGCGAAGACCAGGCCCACGGAGACCGCGTGACCGTGCTTCCACGCGTACCCCTCACGCTTCTCGATGGCGTGGCCCAGCGTGTGGCCGTAGTTGAGAATCTCGCGCAACCCCGCCTCGCGCAGGTCCTGGCCGACGACGTCGGCCTTCACCCGGATCGCGCGCTCGATCAGCTCCGGCAGGTTCTCGCGGTGGGCGGACAGCAGGTCGAGGATCACCGGGTCGGCGATGAAGCCACACTTGACGATCTCGGCGAGACCAGCGGTGAGGTCGTCCGGCGGCAGAGTGTCCAACATGTCCAGATCGCACAGCACGCCGGCCGGCGGGTGGAACGCCCCGACCAGGTTCTTGCCCGCCCCGATGTTGACGCCGGTCTTGCCGCCCACCGCCGCGTCCACCATGCCCAGCAGCGACGTGGAGACCGGCACCCACGGCACGCCGCGCAGCC
The DNA here is from genome assembly GCF_040681735.1 of Actinoplanes sp. NPDC051633. Taxonomy (NCBI): domain Bacteria; kingdom Bacillati; phylum Actinomycetota; class Actinomycetes; order Micromonosporales; family Micromonosporaceae; genus Actinoplanes; species Actinoplanes sp. NPDC051633. Next base: position 1,639 of record NZ_JBFAZH010001026.1, read on the forward strand.
ACGAGGCGGCGACGAAACCGGCCAGGTCGGTCACCGCTCCCCCGCCCACGCCGACCACCGCGTCGCTGCGCGTGAAGCCGGCCGCGCCCAGCTCGTCCCAGCAACGCGCGGCCACCGCGACGGTCTTGCCCGCCTCGGCGTCCGGCACCTCGATCAGCAGCGGCTCGGGCAGCTCGCGGGCGACGGCGACGGCCTGGTCCAGCAGCGGCGGCGCGAAGAGCACGGCGGTGCGCGCGGCCGGGCCGATCAGCTCGGGCAGGTGCTTGGCGAGGTCGCGGCCGACGAGTACGTCGTAGGGCCGGTCGCCACGCACGGAGATGCGGGTGGTCACAGCAGGCAGGCTAGTCGGCCGCATATGGGGTTATAGTTTTCTAACCCCATACGGGTTATGAATAACGCATGCCGAAAATCAACGTGTACCTGCCTGACGACCTCGCCGACGCGGTCCGGGACACCGGGATCCCGGTGTCGGCCATCTGCCAGCGGGCCCTGGAGCAGGCGGTCCGGCGGGTGACGGCGATCCGCCAGGCGGTCGTCACCGACCTCAGCGACGCCGATCTCGCGGCTCGGCTGCCGTCCTTCACCCCCCGCGCGATCCAGGTGCTGTCGCTGGCCCGTAACGCGGGCGGCAGCCTCATCGGCACGAACCATCTTCTCGGCGGCATCCTTTCCGAGGGCTCGAACCTGGCCATCCAGGTGCTGCGCTCGATGGAGATCGATCCCGGCCAGCTGACCGTCACGGCGGCCGACGAGCCCGGCGACACCGGCTTCAGCACCTCCGCGATCAACGCGCTCGAGCTGACCGTGGCCGAGGCGACCGCGCTCGGTCACAACTACGTCGGCTGCGAACACCTACTGATCGGGCTGGCCGCCGAGCCGGACGGCGCGGCCGGCCGGGTGCTGCGCGAGGCGGGCGCGGAGGCGAAGGCGGTGCGCCGGGCGGTGTCCGCCGCCCTCGCCGGATACAGCCACCTGCGCGCCCAGACGACTCCGCAGCCGAGCGCGATCGCCGAGTTGCTGCGCACGGAGCTGGCCCCGCTGATCGGCCGGATCGAGGCGCTGGAGAAACGGGCGTCATGACACCGTTCGTCATCACGCCGGCGGAGGCGCTGGTGCTGGTGCTGGTGTTCCTGGCGCTGGCCGGCTGACC
>NZ_JBFAZH010001027.1:0-2783 GCF_040681735.1 Actinoplanes sp. NPDC051633
CGAACGCGGACGGCTCGTCGCGGGACTCGGACAGCAACGGAGTGGCGTGCACCTTCACGTCGAAGGTGCCGAGCGCCCGCCGGTAGGCTCCGACGGACTCCCACTCGGTCACCAAGGTCCAGTGGGCGGGATCGTCCAGCGCCCGGGTCAGCCGTCCGGAGACATATCCGACGCACGACGACAGGGCCGCCAGGGCGGCGTGCGCCCGTTCCACGAAAGCGGTGTCGGACGGGACGACGAAGCGGTTGAGCACCAGCATGAGATGAGCGTACGCACCATCGAGGAGCGCCCTTGACACCGTCCGACAACCTGCTGCGCCGGCTGGCCCGGGTCAGCCCCACCGTGGCGTTCCTGGTGGCTCTGGTCGTACTCGTGGCCGGGTTCTTCCTGCCCGGGATCGTCGGCGCCGCGCTGCTCTTCCTGCTGGGCGCCGCGCTCACCGCGCTGACCTTCACCACCTGGCCGGTGCAGACGCGGTCGACCCGGGCGGTCCGTGTGGCGCTGCTCACGCTGCTCTTCGCCGTCGTGGTCGCGAAGCTGCTCTGAGACACAAGCACATCCGGCACACATGCGCTTTTGACAATCATTGTCATTGTCGGCGACAGTTGGTGCTATGAAGCTGGCCGCGTTACTCCTCGGGCTGCTGGTCCTGACCGGCTGCGGCGACGCGGGTGCGCGGGCCGACAGCCGTCCCGCGGTGGTCACGGCGTTCTACCCGCTCCAGTTCACCAGCGAGTTCATCGGCGGTGACGCGGTTTCGGTGACCGACCTGACCAAGCCCGGCGCCGAGCCGCACGACCTGGAGCTCAACCCGCGCCAGGTGGCGCAGATCAGCGACGCGGCCCTGGTCGTCTATCTCAAGGGCTTCCAGCCGGCCGTGGACGAGGCGGTGGCCCAGCAGGCCGAGGGCAAGGCGTTCGACGCCGGGTCGGCGGTCGAGCTGCTGGCGGTCGCCGAGGAGGACGAGCACGAGCACGTGCCCGGCGAGGAGGAGCACGCCGAGGCGGCCGGCGGCAAGGACCCGCACGTGTGGCTCGACCCGATCCGCCTCGCCTCGATCGGCGACAAGCTCGGCGAGCGGCTCGCCGAGGCCGACCCGGAGCATGCGGCCGGATACCGGGCCCGGGCCGCCACCCTGCACGGCGAGCTGACCGAGCTGGACACCGAGTTCAAGACCAAGCTCAAGACTTGTGTACGCCGCGACATCGTGACCAGCCACACAGCGTTCGGCTATCTCGCCCAGCGCTACGACCTGCACGAGGTCGGCATCACCGGGATCTCCCCCGAGGCCGAGCCCACGCCGCAGCGGCTGGCCGAGGTGGCCGAGCTGGCGAAGCGGACCGGCGCCACGACGATCTTCTTCGAGACCCTGGTGAGCCCGAAGGTGGCGGACACCATCGCCCGTGAGGTCGGCGCCGGGACGGCGGTGCTCGACCCGGTGGAGGGCCGCACCGATCCGAACACCGACTACTTCTCGATCATGCGGTCCAACCTGGCCGCCTTGACCACGGCCCTGGGGTGCACCGCATGACAAGCGCCGTCCTGGTCCGCAACGCGGCCGTCGGGTACGCGGGCCGCGAGGTCCTGCACGACGTCTCGCTGACCGTCGAGCAGGGCACCGTGGTGGCCATCCTGGGCGCCAACGGCTCCGGCAAGTCCACCCTGGTCCGGGCCGTGCTCGGGCTGGTCCCGCTGAGCCGCGGCGCCATCGAGCTGTTCGGCGTCCCCCGCCGCCGGTTCAAGCAGTGGGCGCGCATCGGCTATGTGCCGCAGCGCATCGGCGCCGGCAGCGGCGTCCCCGCCACGGTTCGCGAGGTGGTCTCCGCCGGTCGGCTGGCCCGCCGCGGCGCCTTCCGGCTGCGTCTGCCCGCCGGCCGCAGCGCCGATCGGGCCGCGGTCACCATGGCGCTCGAGGACGTCGGGCTGGCCGACCGCGCCGCCGACCCGGTGGCCACCCTCTCCGGCGGCCAGCAGCAGCGCACGCTGATCGCCCGGGCCCTGGCCGGCGAACCCGACCTGCTGATCCTCGACGAGCCGACGGCCGGTGTGGACGCGGCCAGCCAGGAGGCGTTCGCGGACGTGCTGGGCCGGTTCCAGCGGCGCGGCGGCACGGTGCTGCTGGTCGCGCACGAGCTCGGCCCGATCGAGCCGCTGATCGACCGGGCGGTGGTGGTGCACCACGGGCGCATCGCCTACGAGGGTGCGGTGCCGGAGCCGGCCGGGCACCACGCCGAGCCGGGCCACGACCACGTCCACCCGCACGCCGTCACCCAGCCGCCGGGCATCTGCGTCGCCCCCACCGATCGGGTACCAAATTAATGGCCCTGTTGCAGTACGACTTCATGCTGCGGGCGCTGGCCGGCGCGCTGATCATCGGCGTCACCGCGCCGGCGCTGGGCATCTATCTGGTGCAGCGGCGGCTGTCGCTGATCGGCGACGGCATCGGTCACGTGGCGCTCACCGGCGTCGGCGTGGGCCTGCTGTTCAACCAGTCGCCGGTGCTCACGGCGGTGGTGGTGGCCGCGGCCGGCGCGGTCGGCGTCGAGCTGGTCCGCGAGCGCGGGCGCACCTCCGGCGACCTGGCGCTGGCGCTGCTGTTCTACGGCGGCATCGCGGGCGGCGTGGTGCTGGTCGGGCTCTCCGACGACAGCGGCAGCGCCAATCTGATGCAGTACCTGTTCGGCTCGCTCACCACCACATCGGCGGGCGACCTGGTGGTGATCGCCGTGCTCGGCGTCGCGGTGCTGGCCGCGATGCTGCTGCTGCGCCCGGCGCTGTTCGCG
>NZ_JBFAZH010001028.1:0-2782 GCF_040681735.1 Actinoplanes sp. NPDC051633
CTACTGGCGATCCCGCGGCATCACCGATCTGACCCTGCGCCCGAACGGGAGTGCCGCCGTACACCAGTTCGTCGTGCTCAGCCGCACCCTCGACGGCACCGAAGCCGCCGTCGGCCGTGACCTGAGCGCGTCACCGGAGGCGTCCGAAGCGCTGCGTGCGGCCCGCGACACCGGCCAGGTGAGCGTGAGCCGCACCTACCGGCTGCTAAGGGACGCCATGCTGCCGATCGATCAGCAACAGCAGTCGTTCGTCTTCGCCGTGCCGATCCAGGCGACGTCCCCGGCCGCGGCCGACGTCGGCCAGTTCCGGGGATGGCTCGTGATGGGCCTGCGCGGCGAAGACTTCCTGCGGCACACCATCGGGCTGGCCGCCGGCGAGAGCGTCGCCGTCACGCTGTCCGACGTCACCGCCGATGGCGCCGTCCCGGTCGCGGGCTGGCAGCCGAAACCGCGATGGGACACGAGCGTCGCGGCCCGGCACGTCACCGTGTCCGCCGCCCAACGATCCTGGCAGCTGGCCGTACAGCCCACCACCCGGCTGCTACCCGCCACCGACATCCATCGCAGCACGGTGGCCCTGCTGATCGGCGTCACGATCACCGTCCTGCTCGCCGCCCTCTCCCGCACGGTGCTGTCCTCCCGGGACCGGGCACTACGTCAGGTCGAAGCCGCCACCGCGGCGCTGCGCGAGGACATCACCCGCCGGGAAGCGGTGGAGACGCAGCTGCGCCACCGCGAAGCCGAACTCAAGGGATTCGCCGGCGTCGTCGCCCACGACCTGCGGAACCCGCTGGCACGCATTGCCGGCTACATCGACGTGCTGCGCGAACACGCCGCAGAATCGACGGCCGACCAGCTGTTCTTCTTCGACCGGCTGCAGGCCGGCACCGACCAGATGCAGAACCTCATCGACGACCTGCTCGACTACGCCACCGCGGACAACCGCTTCTTGGACCGGGCCGCCGTCGACCTGAACCGGCTCGTCGCCACGGTCATCCATGAGCACGTCACACCGGACACCACTGCCACACCGGACACCACTGCGCAGCCCTCGATCGCCCTCGGGCCGCTGCCCACCGTCGAGGGCGACGTCACGCTGCTGCGGCAGGTGTTCGACAACCTGATCGGCAACGCCCTCAAGTACACCCCGCCGGGGCAGGTGCCCGATGTTCGGATCAGCGCCACGCCCGCCGACGACGAACATTGGCGCATCGAGATCAGCGACCGCGGCATCGGAATTCCGGCCGAACGCCGTGCGGCGGTCTTCGACGCGTTCGTCCGAGCGCCCGGCAGCCAGCCCTATCCGGGCACCGGCCTCGGCCTGGCCATCGTGGCCCGCATCGTCGAACGCCACGGCGGCCGCATCGGCGTCGACGCAAACCCCGGCGGCGGCAGCCGGTTCTGGTTCACCCTGCCCCACGCCGACGCCGTCCCCAGCCTGACCGGCGGCCGTCGCCCGGAAGGTTCCCCGTTACCCGCCTGAGCCGACGGGGCGCGAGACCCCGCATGGTCCGGAGGGTCTCGATGGAAACCGACACGGTGCCCTTGACGGCGCACTGGTGCCTGCCGCCACCCGCAATCGACCGGAGCGACGCGAGCCGTAAGAAGCCTACGCCCGCGCGAAGGCGACCGCCGTGATCCGCGTTCGTCAGCGGCCGGCGTCACCGGTACGGGTCGGTGATCTCGCGAAGCTGGGTGAGGATCTGGTGCAGGCGTGCGGTGGTCCGGCGGCCGAGATGACGGGTCCATTCCGCCTCGACGACGGCCTCGGTCCGGCGGGCCACCTCCTGCGCGGCGAGTCCCCGGTCAGCGAAGATCACCAGTCGTGCGCGTGCATCGGTGGGGTCCGCGACGCGCCGCACGTATCCGGCGCGCTCGAGTTGGTCGACCATGAAGGTGACGGTCTGCTTGGTGACGCGCGCCTGATCGGCGAGGTCGGTGACCCGGGTGCCCTTGGAGCCGACCCGGGCCAGCACGCGCGCTTGGGCGACGGTGACGTCGTCGAACCCGGCCGCGGCGAGGTCGGCCAGGACCCGATCCTCCATGGCGCGCTGGACGATGAAGCACAACAGGCCGATGTTGAGCGCGCCGTTGTCGAGCACGCCGTTGTCGACCAGGGCGCTCGCGTCCGTCCCGGAGACTCGCCGCTTCGGTTCACCCGGCATGCTCAGCTCCTTGACATTGGTTCGATACTCGAACCAATATAGTACCAGTATCGAACTAGTTCAGGGGTGCCCATGGACGAGGATGCCGTGTGGCGGGTGATCGACGACGAGCGCAGCCGCCTAGCCGATTTGATTGATGACCTCAGCGAATCCGAGTGGCGCACGCCGTCGCTGTGCAGCGAGTGGACGGTACGAGAGGTCGCCGCGCACCTGACGCTCGCCCAGACCGGACTGCTCTCCGCGACCGTTTCGCTGATCCGTGCCGGTGGTGGCTTCAACCGGATGGTTCGCGACACCGCGATCAGGCAGGCCCAGCTGCCCGTGCACGAGTTCCCGCAACGGTTACGCGCGATGGTCGGGTCCCGCCGCACCGCGCCGTTCATCACCGCACTCGAGCCGATGATCGACATCCTGTGCCACGCCCAGGACATCGCCCGCCCCATCGGACGGCCCTACCCGATGCCGGCGGCCCCGGCCGCGGCGGCTGCGGACCGCGTCTGGCGCCAGTCGTTCCCGTTCCGGGCGCCCTTAATTCTTTAAAATGACCCCTTAAAATTAAAAATAAAGGTATTCTGATTTTGAATAAATGTTAGAACAAAAAATAAACAGCTACCCTT
>NZ_JBFAZH010001029.1:0-2782 GCF_040681735.1 Actinoplanes sp. NPDC051633
CACGGCGTGGCGGCGATTGTGCTGCTGCTGGTGGCCTTGGTGCTGTCGGTGTACAAGCCGCGGGGGCGAACGGGTTGGGGTTCCCGCCGCCGGCGAACCGCGGAGGCGGATCTCAGCACCGTCTGAAGGACGCGTTCTGGAACCACCGTCTTTGATGTAGACACGCCACGAGTTCTCGCTGGCGGACTGGACCCAGTCCTATCGCGAGTGGACCGGCGTACGGGTGCGAGCGGCGGTGACGACATCGGTGATGGCGGTGATGGACAGGGCCGAGCCTGCCGGGTCATGCAGGAAAGCGACGTGCTCGAGGTCCGCGACGGTGTGCCGGCTGTCGCTTGACAGGGCGGCGAGCCGGTTCTGGGCGGAGTCCCATCCCTGCTTGTGGTCGACGTTGTCCTTCGCGGTGAGCACGACCAGCGGGGTGGCGCCGAGCGTGGTCAGGGCCTGGGCTTGGCGAAACGTCTGGGGCAGCAAGGCTTGTTCGGCTCGCATGCCGGTCATCCCTCGAGGGCTGTTCGCGAACACGGCCGCCTGCTCACCCGCCTTCCCAGGCAGCGCCGGTGCGGTCATCGCCTGGGTGAGGTGACCGAGGCCGAACCGGAACACGATGGGCGCCGCTGCCAGGGCACGCCGCATCAGTTCGTACTCGCCGTTGAACGGCTTGACGAGCTCGGCCTGATGTGGGCTGGCGCTGTCCAGCAACACCATTCCGGCCACGTCGGAGGGGTACAGGTGTGTGTAGGTGAGGGCGTGCACGCCTCCGATGGAGTGACCGGCCAGGACGTATGGGCCCGGCTCACCCGCGGCAGTCAGCAGGCGGTGCAGGTCGGTGGCTGCGGTCGTGGCGTCGGCGGGGTGGGGTGAGTCGTCGCTCCAGCCCTGTCCGGCCCGGTCGAACGTGCAAGTGCGGGTTGTCGCGGCGACACTCGGGGTGATGCGCGTCCACTCCGGGGACGTCTCGCCGAGGCCGTTGAGCAGCACGACGACGGGGCTGCCGGTGCCGATGCAATTCAGGTGCAGGCGGTATCCGCCGACGTCGACCAGGCGACCCGGCATGGGTCCCGCAGCCTCCTGCGGTGCGCTCGTCATGGCCTGGTACAGCCCGCCGAGACCGGCCATCAGCATGACCAGCGTGACGGGGTAGACGAGCAGGCGGCTCCGGCCGTGGACGCTGCGGCGGGCTCGCCGCTGCACCCAGACGGCCAGCACCACCAGGGCCGGCGCCCATCCCCACACGAGGCGGGTCACGGCAGCCTCGCCCGGGTTCACGGCGAGCAGGACAGTCCCGGTGGCGGCCATGACGGTGGCTGGGACGTACGCCCACCGTTGCGGCCGCGTGGTCATGCGGGTGGTGAGCCAGGCGAGCATCGCCCATGCGGCGGCGAAGGCGAGCAGTGCTGCGCCGACGAGGGATGCTTCGGACGCGTCCGGCAGGACACCGAACGTCAGTGCTGCCGCACCGATGGCGCCGGTAGCGATGGAGGCGGCGATGATGCGGCCGACAGGGCCCGGCGGCCTGACCGGCGTACTTGCGGGGATTGGAGTTGTCCGGGTTGGGGAGCTCATGGTGTTCCTCTCCTGGCCGCCCGGTGTGGCCGGCCACGAGAACCACCCTCGCGGTCTCGTGGTCTGCTCGCCCCGGTCACATGACCGGTATTCGTTGCTGCTGACGTGCTGGCCGCACACCGACAGCGGGTTGATCGGCGTATCCCGGTCATATGACCGGGGCGAGTCCGGCACCTGCTCAAGCAGGATCAAGGCCATGGACACTTCAACGGCCACAGGAACCATCCGCTGGAGTACGCGCACCGGCGGGCACCTCGTTGCCGCCGAGCGCTTCCGCCTGGTAGCGGACCTCGCCCGCGTGCACGCCGGCAACGCCGCCGGCCGTTTGAGCCTCCTCGCACACCTCAATTCCGGCAGGAACGCGTACGTGCCGCCGGCGCAACTGGTGCCCCCGGACTCGCCGTTGACGCGCGCAGCGACGGATGCCGCCACCCGCGTCCTTCCGTCGGCACTGCTCAACCACAGCTATCGCACGTATCGGTTCGGTCGTGCCTTGGGCGAACTCGAAGACATCGACGTGGACGCGGAGCTGCTGTTCGCGGCAGCGCTGCTGCACGACGTCGGACTGGTCGTGGCCAGCGGGCGGGCCGACTTCACCCTTACCTCGGCTCGGGTCGCCAGGAATGTGGCCGAACAGGTCGGCCTGTCAACCACGGCGACAGCCACCCTGCAGACCGCCATCACGATGCATCACAGCCCTCGTGTCACGCTTGCCGCGGGACCGGTCGCGTACTTGCTGTCGGCAGGAGCGGGCGTCGACGTGGTCGGGCTGCGCTGCTGGGCCCTGCCGCGCGCCGTGTTGGCTGACGCCGTCCGGGATCACCCCCGTGAGGGCTTCAAGAGGTTCTTCCGTGACGCGTGGGCTGACGAGGCGGCGCGCGTGCCCGGCGGCCGGGCGCGATTGCTGCGCCGGTACGGCGCGTTCGCGGCCGCCATCGCCCTCGCTCCGTTCGACGAGTGAGCTCGCCCGGTCAGGTCAGGTCGAGCTGCGCGAGCTGGGTGCGCGAAGAGACGCCGAGCTTGGTGAATACGTTTCGCAGGTGGAATGCGACCGTACGCGGTGACACCCAGCACTGGGCTGCGACGTCCTTGTTCGACAGGCCCTGAGCGACGAGTTCGGCAACCTTGCGTTCCATCGGCGTCAGGTTCAGCAGGGTCGACGGGTCCCTTTTGCGGGCCGTTTCTCCGGATGCGCGGAGTTCCTGGGCGGCACGCC
>NZ_JBFAZH010001030.1:0-2782 GCF_040681735.1 Actinoplanes sp. NPDC051633
CCGCGCCGCTGCTGCCGCGGCTCGGCTACCCGTTCGGCCGGAGGACGCCGCGGTGAGCCTCGCCATCGTCGCCGGCACCGGTCGGTGCGGATCCACGCTGGTGCAGGAGCTGCTCTGCCGGCACCCGGCGATCGGGTTCGTGTCCGGCGTGGACGACAAGCTGTCCAAGCTGAACCTCACCGGCCGGTTCAACGGGCGGCTCTACCGGCGGGGCGCGCCCCGGCCCTCCGGGATGACCTCGCTGGCGCACAGCCGGCGGCTGCTCGAGAAGGGCCGGCTGCGAGTCGCGCCCTCCGAGGCGTACCGGCTGCTCGACCGGCACGTCACCGCCGGGTTCAGCCGGCCCTGCCGCGACCTGCTCGCCGCCGACATGACGCCGTTCGTCTCGCGCCGCGCCCGTGCCTTCTTCGACGCCCGGCTGGCCGCCCAGCGCGTCCCGCTGATCCTGCAGCACGTCACCGGCTGGCCCCGCACCGGCTTCCTCGGCGCTGCGTACCCGGAGCTCAAGGTCGTCAACGTCGTGCGGGACGGGCGGGCCGTGGTCAACTCGTGGCTGCAGATGGGCTGGTGGGACGGGTGGCAGGGCCCGGCGAACTGGTACCTGGGACCACTGCCGCCGGCATTGCAGGCGGAGTGGGAGGCGCACGCGCGGTCGTTCCCGGTGCTGGCCGCGCTGGGCTGGAAGATGCTCATGAGCGCCTACGCCGACGCCCGCGCCGCCCACCCCGCGGACCAGTGGCTGGACCTGCACTACGAGGACCTGATCGCCGAGCCGCGCAAAGAGCTGACCCGGGTGCTGGAATTCCTCGGCCTGGAGTGGTCGCCGGCCTTCGAGCGCGGCTTCGCCAAGCACTCCCTGCACGCCGGGCGTGGCGACGCCTATCTGAGCGAGCTGACACCCGCCCAGGTGGCCGACGTCTCGCGGGTGCTGCGGGAGCCGCTCACCCAGTGGGGATACGCCGCCCCGTGATCATCAGCAGAAGTTCACCGATCGGACGCTCGACCGGCTCGCCCTCACCCCGGACGAAGTCGGCGTCCGTGGCGACCAGCTTGCGGCCCTTGAACCTGCGCCGCGCCCGGAACGGATAGCCCAGCTCCCAGGCGCGCCCGGCCGCGACGACCGCCGCCTCCCGGTCCAGGTCGAACGGGCGCCCCAGCGGGATCGCGACGTCCTGGCTGTGCACCAGGATGTCGATCAGCGTCTCCCGCGGTGTCACCACGGCCACGTGCTTCCGCGAGCCGATCATGCCCCGGATGCTCGCGACCAGCTCGCCGGTCGGCCGTTGCGCCCGGCGGATCGTGCTCTTGTACAACGAGCCCCGGGTGCGGAGCACCTCCAGCATGATCTCCGGGACGGTGATCTGCGCGTACGTCAGATGGGCCGCCACGTCGCGCACCGACCACCGGTCGCACAACGACGGCCGGGACCACTCCTCGGCGGACAGGCCGTCGAAGAACGTCGCCAGCCGCTCGCGCTGCCCGTCGATGGCGGCCCACAGCTCGTCGTCGTTCATACCCGGACCGTACTACGCCTGTAGTATCGATCACCATGGGCCGAAGGGACGAAGTGCTGGACGCGGCGATCGGCGTCCTTGGACGGCAAGGCATGCGAGGGCTGACGCACCGGGCGGTGGACGCGGCCGCCGGCGTCCCCGGCGGCACGACCTCGAACTACTTCCGCAGCCGCGACGCCCTCCTCGACGGGGTGGTGTCGCGGGTCGTGATCCTTGAACGGCCCGACCGGGTCGGCGAACTGGCGGAGACGCTTGCCGCATTCGTCATGACCGCGGTTACCGAAAGGCGGGAGGTGACGCTCGCGCGGTTCGCGCTGATGGTGGAGGCGGCCAACCATCCCCGGCTGCAGCGGGTTCTGGGGGAGGCGGCGGCTGAGGTTAGTGCCTGGGCAGTGTCGGTGGCTGCGGCTGCGGGGTCGTCGCAGCCTGAGCGGGATGCCGGGTTGTTGGGGGCTCAGGTTGATGCGATGACGTTGCATCAGCTTGCTTATCCGGATCCGGGTTTTGATCCGTTGCCGGCGTTGAGGGTGCTGGTCGATGCTCTGATGGGGTGAGATCTGGCTGGTCGGTGGTCATGGTTGCGGCTCTGGCTGTGCTTTGGCGCCAACGCGCGCCCGCCGCGCCCTGTGGACAGCCCGGTGAAAGTGTCGTAGGAGGGGGCTAACGTTCCACCCACCCAGTGCCGGGGTGGGGGTGGCGGCGGGGCGCGTGTCGGCATTGATCTTGGTCGCCGGGTCGGTGTCGCCAGTGGCCATGCGGGCGTGGAGATGGCCCCGCCGGGCCGTTGTGGGCTGGTGTTGGGGGCCATGCCGGCGTGGTGGTGGGTCAGGCGTGGTGCGGCCGGGTGGCGGTGGTCGTCGGCTGGTGTTGGCGGCCATGCCGGTGTGGCCGTGGGTCAAGCGTCATGCGGCACGGCGCGCGTGGTGGGTGGTCCGGGAGGCGCAGTGGGCGAGGCCGTCGCGGATGAGGCCGGGCGCGAGCCCAAATCTCGCTGCAGCGGGGACGAATCGCAACAGTGGTAGCCCAGCCGCGTTTCGGAGGCTCGGATGCGCGGTTGGGCTACCACTTTGGGTTCGGCTTCGGGCATTTCGGCGCTAGTGGTAGGGGAGTCGCGTTTCCGGAGCTCGGGCGCGTGGGTGGGCTACCACTTCGGGCTCCGGCCGCCGGCGCGGCGGGCATAGTGGTAGCCCCGCCACCCCGTCTTTGGGCGGGTGGGTGGCTGGACTACCGCTGTTGTTACGAGTCCAGGAACTCGATGATCATTTGGT
>NZ_JBFAZH010001031.1:0-2781 GCF_040681735.1 Actinoplanes sp. NPDC051633
GTTACTTGATAATTCCACAGTGTGCAGAAACGGCCCAGGCGGTGAGGGGCAGTGCATGAAAGGAAGCCGCAATGCAGGAGATCAACTGCGTAACAGGAAACAGATATCGGAAGGAAGGCCTATGGCGAAAAGCAAAGCGGTACTGAAGCCGCGCAGCGTACGTCCCGCAGAAGCGGCAACGCTGCTGGGTGTGTGCCGAGACACCGTGTACGTCTTGATGCGTGCCGGCCGACTGCGGTCGGTCAAGCTCGGCAGGGCTCGGCTGATCCCTGTCGACGCGATCGAGGAACTGCTATCGGAACATGAGGAGGCCGCATGACCGGCAAGCGTCGTCGGTCTCACGGCGAAGGATCAGTATTCAAGTACCGCGACGGTTACGCGGCCATCCTCGACCTCGGATGGTCCGGCGACCGACGCCGCCGCAAATGGGTCTACGGCAAAACGGAGCGGGCAGTCCTCGACAAACTCGCGGACCTCAGACGAAAGCAGGAGAAAGGACAGGATCTCACCGCGGCTCCCCGCACCTTCGGTGAATGGCTCGACGAGTGGATCGAACTCAAGAGCCGAGACGGAACCCGCCAGAAAACGGTGCACGGCTACCAGGCCCTCATCGACAACCACATCTGGCCGGCTCTCGGAAAGATCGCACTCGACAAGCTGTCACCCACGATGGTCCGCCGTCTCCTGGCGGAGAAATCCGACGACGGTCTGTCAGCGGCAACCGTCCGACACATCCACGGCGTTATCCGTAACGCCCTGGGCGACGCCGAGCGGGAGGAGCTGGTGCACCGCAATGTCGCTCGGGTGGTCCGGCCGCCCGCCTTGCGGCGTCCCGAACGGCGCACCCTCACCGTCCTAGAAGCGAAGCGACTGATCGAGGTGCTGCAGGGCAACCCGATGGAAGCCTTCTACATCGCAGCCCTCACGGTCGGGCTGCGGCGGGGTGAACTGCTCGGCCTGCGCTGGTCGGACGTCGACCTCCAGGAGGGCATGCTTACAGTCCGGCAGACCGTCCAGCGGGTCCAGGGCCGCCTGGAATTCACCGAGCCGAAGACGGATCGGTCCCGCCGTACCGTGCCGATGCCGGAACAGACCGTCGCGGCGCTTAAACGGCATCGTCGGCGGCAGGCTGAGGAAAGGCTTGCCGCGGGGGAGGGGTGGCAGGACTTCGGACTCATCTTCACGTCTCGGATTGGGACGCCGTTCGATCCCGATAACCTCGAACGCAGTTGGTACAAGATCCGCGCTGCGGCGGACCTCGACTGGCTCCGCATCCACGACCTGCGGCATGCGTGCGCTACGTTCCTGCTGGCATCCGGCGCGTCCCCTCGCACGGTGATGAAGGTGCTCGGGCACAGTCAGATCGGTCTGACGATGAACACCTACGCCCACGTCCTTCCGGAGATCGAACGGTCAGCCGTGGACGCCGCCACCAAGCAGCTTTTCGGGTGATTGGCTGTACGAATGGCTGTACGGGCGACGCCGAAGCCTCGGTGATCGGCAGTTATAGGGGCACTGGCCTGGTGTTTATTGGCGCGCCCGGCAGGATTCGAACCTGCGACCGACGGATTAGAAGTCCGTTGCTCTATCCGCTGAGCTACGAGCGCCTGGTGCTGGCAGGCACATACTAGGCGGTCGCCGCGGTAATGTCGTCCGCCTTGTCCTCCGGTGGCGGCGGCACGTCGATCGCCGGCTCGCCGGGGGTCGGGAGGAACGCATCCACCCAGCGCGCCATCTCGCGGAACACCTCGGCCCGCACGTCCTTACCGGACAGAGTGAGGTCGTGCATGCCGCCGTCGAAGCGGGCGATCGTCACCCTTCGGCCGAGTCGCGGCGCGTACCTCACGATGTGTTCCACGTCGAGCACAGCGTCGGCCAGCGGCGTGTCATCGGTCCACTGCTTGCCGCGGAACGTACGCGTCGAACACGCCACCATCACCGGCGCGTCGATCTCCAAGCCACGCCGCAGGCGCTGCTGGCCGCGGCGAACGGCGCCCAGCCAGCCCGCCGTCACCGGAAACCCGAGGATCGGCTTCCACGCCAGGTCGTAGGTCCACTCGCCGCGGTGTTCACTGTGCAGGCTCTGGCCATACAGGCCGAGACTGGAGATCGGGATCTTCCGGTACGGGTCGCGCTTGCTGGTCGTGGCGACGATCGTCGACGCGACTGGGCGGCGTAGGAACCAAGAGCTGTTGAAGTCGAAGAACGGGCTGTTGAGAACCAGGCCGTCGACCAGCGCTTCGTTCTGCCTCGCGTGCGCCCACAGCGGCGTGATGAGCCCGCCGGTCGAATGCGCGACGACCAGCATCTGATCGTGGCCGTCGACCGAGCGGATGATGCGCGCCGACTCGTCCAGCTCGGGGAAGTACTCGGTCAGGCTGCGGCAGAAGTTCGGGGTCTGGTGGGGGAGCAGGCTGCGGCCGTACTTGCGCAGGTCGAGCGCATAGAAATCCCAGCCGCGTTCGACGAAGAAGTCGGCCAGGTGGGTCTGGAAGAAGTAGTCCACGAACCCGTGCACGTACAGCACCGCGCGCCGGCTCGGCGTCTCGGCACGGCGGCGCACCAGCGTCGCCACGACCGGACCCTCGTCGTCGCTGCCGAGGTCGATGGTGTGCCGCTCGTAGGGCAGGCCCAGGACATCCGTCTCCACGCCTGACACATTAACCGCCGCCCGGGGCCCCGGCGCCATAGCAGATCGTTTGCACCCCGCGCCCGCCGTCCACAACCCGGCGTTGTCCACAGCCCGGCCGGATTCCTCGTCATGATCTTGGCCGGCCCCGC
>NZ_JBFAZH010001032.1:0-2768 GCF_040681735.1 Actinoplanes sp. NPDC051633
GGCGCCCGGCGGCACCCGATCCGCGGGCGACCTCGACGCCGCCGGCGTCGCGGAGCACCACGCGGGTCTCGAGACCCTCCGCGCCGGCCGCCGTGCTGGTGTAGTCGACGGTGCCGGCCGCTCCGGCCAGGCCGGTCACGACGGTGACGTCCTCGATGTGCGCGTGCGGAGTGGCGGCGAGCCACACTGACCGGTGCAGGCCGGCGAAGTTGAAGAAGTCGTGCCAGTAGATCTGGGCCGGGCCGGTGGGTGTCTGCTCGATGACGCCGGGCGGGATCGACTGGAACGACAGCGTGTTGTTGACCAGTGCGGTGATCCTCAGCTCCTGGCCGGCGGTGGCGAGGGCGGTGATGTCGGCCTCGAACGGGGTGTAGCCGCCCTCGTGGCTCATCACCTCGGTGTCGTCCACCCAGACGGTGGCCCGGTGCGTCGCCGACTCGAAGTGCAGGACGAGCCGGTCGCCCGACCAGCCCTTCGGCACGCGGACGGTGCGCTGGTACCAGATGTCCCCGATGTGGTCGCGGACCGATGCGTCCGCGGTGACGTCGTTGAAGCTGGCCGGCACGGCCATGTCACCGGCGTCGGGGAGCGGCCCGCGGAACCATCCCGCATCCCGCCCGGCGGAGTCGTGATCGAGCCGGAACGACCAGAGGCCGTCGAGGCGCTTCTTCTCACGGGTTGCGGTGTCCTGTGGACGGAGCATGGTCGGGCCCTTCTCTCTGCGGTGATGTCTCCATTGACCCACTGAACGGCCCGGGACCGCAGAGGTTGCCACGAGTTGCCGCCCCGCCGACCACGTCGAGGGCAACTGACTGCAACAAGCTGACGGCGCAGCGATGAGCGGCTGTACTTCCTTCAAGCTTCAAGTCATCGACGCCCGCATCCCCCGCGAGGAGACCCGCTCCCATGTCCATCAAGACCCTCGAACCGGCCCCGCTCGTCGCGGGCGATCGGCTGAGCCGGCGCTCGGTCGTCGGCTACGGCCTCGGCGACTTCGCCGGCAACCTCGCCTTCACCCTGTCGACAGCCTTCCTGCTCTACTACTACACCGACGTCGCGGGCATCTCGGCCGCCGCGGTCGGCACGATGTTCCTCATCGTCCGGCTCTGGGACGCCTTCGCCGACACCTTCGCGGGACGGCTCGTCGACCGCACGATGACCCGGTGGGGCAAGTTCCGGCCGTTCATTCTCTTCGGCGCCGTGCCCCTGCTGTTCCTCAGCTACCTCACTTTCCACGTGCCGAGCTCGCTGTCCGACAACGGGAAGCTGCTCTACGCGTACCTGACCTATGCCGTACTCGGCCTGGCCTACTCGCTGGTCAACATCCCCTACGGTTCGCTCGCCTCGGCGATGACCCAGTCGGTGCACCAGCGGGCCAAGCTGGTCGCCTCCCGGTTCTTCGGGGCGGCCGTGGGCGGGATCGTCCTCACCTATCTGATCGCGCCGCGGATCTCCGAGGTTCGCAAGCAGAAGGACGTCCTGTCGGCCGAGGCCTATGCGGAGAAGGTTCAGTCGATCTTCACCCAGACCACTCTCGCGTTCGTCGTCATCGGCACCCTGGCCTACGTGCTGACCTTCTACCTGTGCCGGGAGCAGGTGGTCCGGACCCAGCCCAAGGTGTCGCTGCGCGAGACGATCGAGACGCTGAAGAGCAACAAACCGCTCGGCTACCTGTGCGCGGCCAGCTTCTTCTACCTCATCGGCCTGTTCGCGGTGGGCGGCGCGTCGGCCTACTACGCGCAGTACGTGATGGGCGACATCACCTGGCTGGGCCCGATCACGCTGGTCAACGCCGGCACCTCGATCGTGCTGGCGCCGTTCATCCCGCGTCTGGTCGACCGCTTCGGCAAGAAGCGGATCTTCCAGTACTGCGGTGTGCTCACCGTCGTCGGCGGCGTCGCCCTCTTCCTGACCCCGGCCGGATTCGCCGTTCCCGCCCTGCTGTTCCTGGCCATCAAGGGCGCGGGTGCGGCCCTGATCAACACGGTGATGTTCGGTCTCGAGGCGGACACCGTCGAGTACGGCGAGTGGAAGACCGGCAAGCGGTCCGAGGGCGCGACGTACGCGGTCTTCTCGTTCACCCGCAAGATCACTCAGTCGATCGGGGGCGCCGTCGGCGCGTGGGCCCTGGCCATCGGCGGTTACCTCACCGCGACCGCCGCCGTCCCGAACCCCATCCAGCCGGACTCGGCGATCTGGTCGATCCGCGTCACCATCGGGCTGCTGCCGGCCGTCGTCGCGGTCATCGCGATGCTCATCTTCTGGAAGTACCCGCTGACCGACGAGCGTTTCAAGCAGATCCGTGACGAGACCGAGCTCCGCAAGCGCGCGGAGGGCCGGCTCATCGCGCCCGACGGTCACGTGATCCAGTGACGATCCCCCTCCGGCTATACATCCCACGTGTGTAAGAGGTCAAGCGGCGAGGGTCAGTTGCGGTTCTGAGGCCGGCCAGGCGGTGGTTTCGTTGTAGCGCTGGTGGTGGCGTAGGCAGCCGTGCAGGATGCCGACGAGGCGGTTGGCGAGAGCGCGTAGTGCCTGGTGGTGGGTGTGGCCGCGGGTGCGGTGGGTGTCGTAGTAGGCGCGGGCGCCGGGTGAGCGGGACAGGGCGGCGAAGGCTTGCAGGTAGAGGGCGTCGCGGAGGCGTTTGTTGGCGGCGACGCGGGCGAGCACGACCCGGCGGGTGCCGGATGCGCGGGTGATCGGGCTGGTGGCGGCGTAGTTGCGGCGGGCGCGGGTGTCGGCGTAGCGGGTGGGGTCGTCGCCGAACT
>NZ_JBFAZH010001033.1:0-2765 GCF_040681735.1 Actinoplanes sp. NPDC051633
GTCGGCGGTCGCGGCCGCCGTCCTGATCTGGGCGGTGCCAAAGATCTCCGGCGATGCGGCCGCGCGAGAGGGGGACGCACCGACATCGTCTTCTGCGCCGTCGCCCGCGTCACCTGCCGCGCCTCGAACGCTGCGCGCCGAGTTCGAGGCCTTCTGGCCCGGCATCGTCTGCCGCCCGGAGCCGATCAGCGTCGGCATGAAGTTCAAGGATAAGTGCGCGGTCGACGGCGCGGGTGTCGCGATCACCATGTACTGCGTGGAATACGAAAGCATGTCCGCGATGACGGAGCAGGGACGCCCCGGCGGTGAACGGAACAACATCGATGAGGAGAACGTCGACTGGCGTAGCGAGTGGTATCGGAAGGACTCGACCCGGCAAGGCGCCTTCGCCGTCTACCGCCTTCCCGACACCGAGAAGTCGGCGATCTGGTGGGAGGACGACACCGACCCGGTGGCGTGCTTCCTGCACGGTCCACCGGAGAGCGGTGAGGCTCTGGTGAGCGCCTACCAGAAAAGCAAGTTCTCGCTGCGGGATCCTGTTCCGTCCGCTCCGTGACGGCCGGTCGGGCCGCACCGCCGGATCGGCCGGACTACAGGCACTTCCGACACGCCCCACCTCATCCCGCCGGCGATGTTGACACGGGTCAATGGATGGGCTGGTGTGGACGCATGTCCAGAAAGTGGCTCGCTCTAGCCGTACTTCTCACCTCGTTTCTGGTAGCGCCGCAGGCGGCCGCCGCGGCCGCGCCCGGCGTCCAGCTCGCCGCCGGCCAGACCGCCCTCGTCCGCTTCCAGCTGCCGTCCGAAGACCTCTTCCGCGACCTCGTGGCCGAGGGCGCCGACATCGCCGCTCGCCCGCGCACCAGCGCGGGCAAGACGCTCGCCGACATCGTCGTGACCGGCGCCGGCCTGGCCGCCCTCGAGGCCCGCGGCGCCACCGCCGTGCAGCTCATCCCGACCATCGCCGCCCTCGGCACCAGCATGAGGACCGGTGCGAAAGCGGTGGCCGCCGACACCCTGCAGTTCCTCCAGGCCTACTGGTGGACCAGCAACGGCAAGACCTTCGTGCAGACCCAGGTCGCCACCACCGCCAGCGACGACCCGGACGTCGAGATCACCGTGACCTGGCGCACCGCCGACGGCGCCACCGGCACGTACCCGCTGGTCCGATTCGAGGACGCGGGGGAGTACCAGTACCACTGGGCGGTGCCGCAGCCGCTGCCCGCGCAGCCCGTGTCGGTCAGCGCCACCTCCAGCCTCGGCGGCCGCTCCCGGCAGATCAGCCCGGCGGTCTGGCCCGGCACGACGCCGCCCGCCACGCCGGCCGGCTACCAGAAGGACTTCATCGACGCCTACATGACGCCGACCGACGTCAGCGCCCGGATCAAGCGGCTGCACCGGCAGTACCGGAATCTCGTCGACGTGCTCGACCTGCCCAACAAGACCCAGGGCTATCGGCGTACGGCGACCGCGCTGATCGGCGGCATCGTGGTCGAGTCCGTGAAGTTCGGCGACCAGGGGTGGAACGGTGTCCAGGTGCGTACGGTCGACCCCGGCGCCCCGAACCGGCCGCTGCGCGTCACGTACCGCGATCGGGTCCTGACGGTCTCGCTCGCCACCGACGCCGAAGGCAAGACGATCAGCTCGACCGCCGACGTCGCCTCGGCGATCAGCGTGACCTTCCCGCAGCGCTTCCGCGCCGTCGTGGCCAACGACGGGGTGGGCCTGCCGATGCCGGTCACCGGCCCGGTGCGCCTGGACGACGGCCTGGCCGGCACCGAGGTGCCCACGCGCCCGTGGACCGTGCAGGCCCTGCGAATCGGCTCGGTCCGCGACGGCTCGAAGATCGGTGTGCTGACCTACTCGCAGGAGCACGCGCGCGAGTGGGCGACGCCGCTGGTGACCCTCGAGTTCGCCGAGCGGCTGCTGGCCAACTACGCCACCGACCCGGCCACCCGCGAGCTGCTCGACTCGGTCGAGGTGTTCGTGATCCCGACGGTCAACCCGGACGGCGCGAACTACTCGTTCAACGACTTCAACTTCCAGCGCAAGAACCTGGTCAACCACTGCACCGGCGCGGCCCGCGACCCGCGTAACCGCAACTCGTGGGGCGTGGACGTGAACCGCAACTACGCCGTCGGCTCCTACTTCGACGGTTACGTGGGCGGCAGCGCCAACTGCCTGTCCGGGACGTACTCGGGCACCGCCGAGCTGTCCGAGGCGGAGAGCCGCAACGTCGTCGCGCTGGCCGAGGCGCACCCCAACATCAAGTACTCGATGAACGTGCACAGCTACGGCGGCTACTTCATGTGGAGCCCGGGGGCGTACAAGGCCGAGGGCCGGGTCACGCTGCCGCGGCCGTCGATCGACGAGGCGAAGTACTTCCTGGACAGCGCCCGCCGGATCGTCGGCGCGATCGCCACCGAGCGCGGGACGGTCACGTGGCCGTCGTACACCGGGCCGGTGGCCGACGTGCTCTACTCCGCGGCCGGCAACTCGGCCGACCACCTCTACTACGACCTGGGCATCACGGCCTGGAACTTCGAGGTGGGCAACGACAAGTGGAACGAGGCCACGCAGCAGTGGGAGGGCGTCGGCTTCCAGCCGCCCTACGACGAGGCGCACGGCGAGTCCCAGGAGTACGCGGCCGGCCTGGTCGAACTGGTCCGGGTCGCCCGCGACAAGGCGGCCACCAGCTAGCGCGACGGCGGACGCCGGGCCGCGCAGCGAGGCGGCCCGGCGTCCCGCCCGACCGGGAAGAAGGG
>NZ_JBFAZH010001034.1:0-2760 GCF_040681735.1 Actinoplanes sp. NPDC051633
CGGGCTGTGCATGATCGCCCGCCGCCGCGCCATCGACTGGGTGCGCCGCAGCCATGCCCGCGAGCGCACCACGGCGGCGGGCGCGGAGCCGGCTGCCGAGTCGTTCGAGGACGAGCTGCTGGACTCGACCGCGCACAAGCAGGTCCGCAAGGCGGTGACCGATCTGCCCGCGCTGCACCGGCAGGCGATCGAGCTGGCCTATTACGACGGCTTGACCTACCGCCAGGTGGCCCGGTCGCTGAACATCACCGAAGGAACCGCCAAGTGGCGGATGCGCAGCGCGTTACGGCGGATCGGCGAGCAACTGATCGCGGAGGGTTTCGAGTAGCGTCAAACACGCTGTCAAACAGCGGCGGTCTTTCATGAACCCATGACACGGTTCATGGATATTCACCACATGGAGGGCGGCGTCTCGGCGAAGGACGTCGCCGCCGCCCACGACGCCGACCTGGCAACGCAAGGGGACTTCGGCGTGAACTACTTGAAGTACTGGGTCGACGAAGAGGCCGGGAAGATCTTCTGCCTGGTCGAAGCGCCCGACGCGGAGACGGCGAACGCCGTCCATCGCAAGGCGCACGGGCTGGTCGCCGACGAGATCTACCCGATCAGTTCCGAGGGCTGAGTTGGGTCTCGTCATCCGCCTGCTGGGTCCCCCGTCGGTCGAGCGGTCCGACGGGGGGCCCTACCAGGTCCGCAGCCGCAAGAGCTGGGCCCTGCTGGCCTGTCTGCTGCTCGCCGAGCGGCCGCCGACCCGGGCCCGGCTGGCGGCCATGCTGTACGCCGAGGCCGACGATCCGCCGCGGGCGCTGCGCTGGGGGCTGACCGAGATCCGGCGGAGCCTGGGCCTGCCCGTGGACGGCGACCCGGTCGTGCTGCGGCTGCCACCCGGTGCCGTGGTCGACGTCGACGTCCTCAGCCGGGGGTCGTGGGGCGCCGCGCTCGAGCTGCCCGGACTGGGCGGGGATCTGCTCGAGGGCGTGGTCGTGCGCGGTGCGCCCGCCTTCGAGTCGTGGCTGCTCTCCGAACGCCGCCGGGTCGCCGCCGCGACGGAGGCGATCCTGCACGAGGCCGCCCTGGGCCGGCTGGCCGCCGGCGATCCGGTGGCCGCGCGCGTGCTGGCGGTGCGCGCGGCGGCGATGAACCCCCTCGACGAGAACCATCAGGCCCTGGTGATCCGTCTGTACCGGCTGGCCGGCGACGACGACGCGGCGGACAAGCAGCATCGGGCGGTCATCGAGCTCTTCGAGCGCGAGTTGGGCGTACCCCCGTCAATGGCGATCGAAGAGGCCGCGCGCGCGTCGCGGCAGACGCCCGACCCCACCACCGACCTGGCGTCCATCGAGGCGATCGTGGAGTCCGGCGCCGCCGCGGTCGCGGCCGGGGCGGTCGAGACCGGCGTGCGTTCCCTGCGGGCGGCGGTCGGGCTGGCCGACCGCGCCGATGCCGGCCGGTTGCGGCTCACCGCCCGCGTCAAGCTGGCCGAGGCGCTGATCCATTCGCTGCGCGGCATGGACGAGGAAGGGCTGGCCTCGCTCTACGAGGCCGAGCGCATCGCGCTGGTGGCGAAGGACCTGGAGGCGGCGGCGGAGGCACGCACCGAGATCGGGTACGTGGACTTCCTGCGCGCCCGCTACGACCGTGCCGAACGCCGGCTCGGTGAGGCGCTGGCCGACGCGGCCCCGGCGGTCGCGGCGCGGGTCACCACCTATCTCGGAGCCGTGGCGAGCGACCGCGCCGATTACGACCGGGCGCGGGATCTCTTCGATCGCGGGGCGGGGGCGGCGCATGACGCTCGCACCGAGTCCTACGCCCACTCGATGGCCGGCCGCGTGCACCTGCTGACCGGCGACCTCGACGCCGCGGCGCACCGCCTCGATCTGTCCATGCGGCTCGCCGAGCGGGACCACTGGCTGGCCTTCCTGCCGTGGCCGCAGGCGATGCGCGGCGACGTCCATCTGGCCATGGGCGAGACCGACCTCGCCCATGGCCTGTCGCAGCAGGCCTTCGCGCGCGCCTGCCGGCTCGGCGACCCGTGCTGGGAGGGGATGTCCGCGCGGTCGCTCGCGCTGGTGGCGGAGGCCGCAGGCGAGACGGACGGTGCCTTCGCCCTGCTGGCCGACGCGCGGTCACGGTCCAACCGGCTGGCCGATCCGTACGTCTGGCTGGACGCGTACATCCTTGACACGCAGTGCGAGCTGGGCCTGCGTCACCACCACCCGGACGTCGCGACCTGGGTGGACGCGTTGCAGCGCCTGGCATCGCGCAGCGGCATGCGGGAGATGGCGGCGCACGCCACTCGCTACGGCGACGCCCTGACGTCACGCTCGGCCGGCCGTCCCCGCCCGGGCGGCAGGTGATCGGCGGTCAGCTCTCCAGAGTCCGCTGCCAGGCGCGACGGGCCTCCGCCGTCGTGATCAGGGCCTCGATCACGGGGAGCGCCTGCTCGGTCGCCACCCGGCCGGCCTCCTCGAACTCCGCGATCCGCGACAGCTCCCAGAACGCGTACTCGTCGACCTTGGGGCAGATCACCAGGTCGGCCTCCTCGGCCAAGCGCTGCGACCCGCCCGGCTGCAGCGTGCTGACCGCCACCATGACGTGCAGCAGGGTGGTCGGCGCGCGGCGCGGCAGCGGGCCGGAGACGTCGACGGCCAGCACCACGTCGGCGCCCATCGAGCGGGCCAGCGCCGCCGGCACGATGTTCACCAGGCTGCCGTCGACCAGCACCTGTTCGCCGTGCTGCACGGGCGGGAAGACGCCCGG
>NZ_JBFAZH010001035.1:0-2754 GCF_040681735.1 Actinoplanes sp. NPDC051633
GCGTTATATAATTCTCTTTTTTTCTGAAATAAGCATTTTCAACACACAATAAAACGTGCATATGTTGATTATAACTTCCGTCATTTTTGCGCGGTGGTGGTGGCGGCGCCGGTCGGCCTGGCGCTGCTGTCGGAGATCGCGATCGTCGACGTCGCCCAGGTGGCGAAACAATGGTGGTTCTTCGGGCTGATCGCGGCCGGGGTCGTCGTCCTGATCTTCACGCTGATCATGACCGCGCAGCAGACGCACTCGACCATCATGCTCTGGCCGCTGGCGGCGCTGGCGGTCCTCGTCGTCGCCGTCGCCTCGGCGACACAGGCCGACGTCGTGATCGTGATGTCCCTGGTCGCGTTGATGGGGCTGACCCCGGTGCAGGAGCGCCGGCCCGATCCGGTCGACGGCGCCGCCGGCAAGGGGGCCCTTCTCGCGCTGGGCGACTCCTACATGTCCGGCGAAGGCGCTTCGGTGTACTACACGGGCACCGACGAGGCCGACGGGAACAAGTGCCGGCAGGCGCCGACCGCCTGGGCCGTGCTGGTCTCGCAGTCACCGCAGTTCGGCGGGATCGACATGCGCGCGTGTTCCGGAGCCAGGACCGAGCACGTGCGGCTGACACCGCCGACGAAGGCGGCGAACGACGGTGAGGTCGTCGACACGGATGCACCCGCCGCGGGGCCGGAGACCGAAGGAGAACTGACCCAGCTGCAGGCGTACCGGGCGGACAACACCGGTACGCCGGCCATGGCGGTCGTCAGCCTCGGCGGCAACGACGCCGGGTTCTCCACCATCGGCATCATCTGCGTCGCGCCCGGAGACTGCGCCGCCCGGGATGCGGCGGCGTTGTGGCGCCCCTTGGACCAGGTGCGTGACAATCTCCGCGCGACCTATGACGACATCGACCGGATGTTCCCGCAGACACCGGTCGTGGTCGTGCCCTATCCCGACCCGATCAGCCTCGACGACGGGTGCGACGAGGTGGCTCTGTCCGGGCAGGAGATCTCGGATCTGCACGACTTCGTCGTCGGGGAGGACAAGCTCAACGGCGTCATCCGGGCCACTGCGGGCGAGTTCGGCTTCCACGTCGCCGACATGCAGGACGCCCTGGCCGACAACGACGCCCAGCTGTGCGACCCCGACGGTCCGCCGGGCCTGAACTTCCTCGGCCTGAGATCGGTGAGCGGGGGTGTCGAAGCCCGCTTCAACCCGATGAACTGGACGCACAACAGCATGCATCCGAACGAGCGGGGCCACGCCGCGATGGCCCGCGCCTTCCAGACTTGGCTGGCCGGAGAGCTGGGCTCGGGCAAGCTGCTCGACGCTCGCACCGTCGACGCGCAGACGGCCGCAACGCTGCGGGCGACCCGGCAGATCGCCCAGGGCGGCACGGTGACGCAGGACCAGCGGCTCTGCGAGCTCGACGAGGTCAAGTCCTCGGCGATCTGCCGGAGTGAGGGCACCGAGTGGGCGCTGCACCAGGTGGGCCGGATGCTGCTGAAGGGCGGGCTCCTCGCCATCGCCGGCACCGTCACCGGCGCCTGGGCGTTCGCCATCGGGTTGTTCGCCTGGCGGCGTCAGGCGGAGCGCAAACGGCGGGCCGAGGCCGCTCAGGGCTCGACGTAGCCAGATCTCGCGATGCGGGCGGCGCCGGGCAGGTACGCGGCCGGATCTCCCGGCGCGGACGTGCCCAGGCCGTCGACGTAGCGGTTGAACATGCTGAACGCCGCCGCGATCAGCACCGTGTCGTGCACCTCCACGTCGGACGCACCCGCCGCGCGTGCTTCCGCCACCAGTTCGGCGGTCACCGACCGGCCGTCGCGGCGGACCGCCGCGGCGATGCGCAGCAGCGCGCGCAACTTTGCGGAGATGGGCGCCGTCTCCGGGTCGGACAGCACCTGGTCGACCAGTGACCGGCCGTCGGGAAGCTGCGCGGCGGCCGTCGCGGAATGCGAGCCGCGGCAGTAGGAGCAGTCGTTCAGCGCGGAGACGTAGGCCGCGATCAGCTCGCGCTCTCCGGCGCCGAGCGAACCGGGACCGCGCAGCAGCGCCTCGGCCAGCTCCATCAGCGGGCGGCCGGTCTCCGGCCGGTACGCCAACAGCCCGCGGATGCCGGGATGGGTCGTCTCGTCGACGCCAAGATCGATGTGTGCCACCGGTGGAGCCTATGTCAGACCCGGACGGTCAGACCTGGGCGGTCAGACCTGGACGAAGCCGATGCCCAGCAGCGACGCGGCGGCCCGGTAGTCCGCCGCCCGGCTGCCCAGGGACAGCGACCAGTGGTGACCGACGCCGGAGGCGCTCCACTCGTCGACGAACTCGCCCGGGTCGCGGCCGAAGTCGACCCGGCTCGTCGTGTTGCCGATGCTCAGCAGCGGCCCCGGGACCACCGTGCCCTCGGCCGCCACGAAGGACAGGCTGCCGTCGCGGTCCTGACCGAGCCCGAGCAGTGTGACCGGCCCGTGCCGTACGTCGAACTCCACGCTCACGCCCCACCCGCGCTTGCCGTGGTAGACCCCGAGCCCGCGCAGCAGCGGGTCCCGTGCCGACACCGCCAGATGCGCCGGGCCGTCGTGCCCCATCTCCACCACGCCGTCGATGAAGTCCAGCGCCTGGAACTCGCAGAACGACCCTCCGGCGCCGGCGACCTGGGTGGCGAGCTGGGCGACGGTGGTGCGCAGCTCGTACTCGCCGGTCGCCGGCACTCCGCGCGCGGTCAGCAGCGAGGCGCCGAGGATCATCCCGGCGCCGAGCCGCTCG
>NZ_JBFAZH010001036.1:0-2753 GCF_040681735.1 Actinoplanes sp. NPDC051633
TGCCCTATTCGCCGACACTTTCTCCGATGTTCCCTCGCATGGCATCCCCAGCCGTCGCCGTATTGATCGCGGCCGGCCTGTGCGCGTGCGACTCGGGGGCGCCGGCCGCCACGCCTCGACCGCCGTCGCCGGCGGTGAGTGCCGGGTACGCCTTCGGCGGCACCGACCGGGCCTGGATCGAGATCAACATCGCGATGAACTCCGAGCTCGTCCCCCTGCTCGACCTCGCCCCCGCGCACAGTCACGACGAGGCCGTGCGCGCACTCGCGACGCAGCTGAAAGACTTCCACGCCAACGAGACGGCGACCTTGCGCCAGCTGCACGACGAGGCCGGCCTGCCCGCCGAGAACCCCCACGTCGGCATGCCGATGCCCGGCATGGTCACGCCCGACATCGTGGCGAAGGCGGCCGCCAGCGAAGGCAGGGCGTTCGACGAGTACCTCAAGCTGCATCTGCGGGAGCACCTCGAGCAGGGCGTGCAGCTGGCCCGCAGCGAGACCAAGTCCGGCGTCGAGCCGCGCTCCAAGCAGCTCGCCGAGGACATGATCGCGCGCCGTACCGCATTCCTGACGAAGCTGGGAAAAGCGCCGCAATGATTTCTTCGCCATTTCCGGTTATTCGAACGGCCGGAGACCGTCCATTTCCGGCGGCCTCCGGCGTGATCGATTAACGGGGCAGTTCGTAGTTCTCGTTGAGGGCGGCGCCGCGGTTCGGCTTGTAGAGGTCGAAGCCGCGCGGGTCGCACTGCAGGCCACCGTTGATGCAGTGGCTGACCAGGGCGGCGAGCGTCGGCGGGTCGAAGACGTTGTAGAAGTCGTAGTGGAACGAGTAGCCGCGGCCGCTGGACAGCCGCACGTTGCGCATGTCTCCGCTGACCGGGAACGCCATCTTGAACTCGATCATCGGCACGGCGACCGGGTGGCTGTTCGGGCAGATCCCGAGCACCGGGTACGCCATGTGGCTCTTGTGGTCCGGCGAGTCCAGGTGCAGGCCGTTCCAGCAGCTCGGCGCCTGCATCCGGATGTTGAGCTGGGTGCCGGCCGGACAGTTCGCCGGGAAGTCCCAGTTGAACGAGCTGTCGCCGCACTCCCAGCCCTCGACGGCGCCGGGCGCGTTGCGGAACTCGTCCAGCGTCGCGGACGGGCTGCCGACCAGATACCGCAGGCCCGGCGGCGACGGCCGCACGCTGCGGTAGTCGATGACGCCGGCCTTGTAGTAGATGACCTGCCGGCCGACCGGCTGCACCGCGGTGTCGCCGTTGAGCAGCGTCGGCATCCAGTAGCCGGTCTTGTCACCCGGCGTGATGCAGCTGGTGCCACCGGCCTGCAGACTGCCCAATGTGGACGCGGCGTTGGTGGTCGTGTTGCCCATGAACGTGTGCGAGTGCGAGGCGCCCGGCAGGTTCGGGAAGACGATCGGGTCGTCGGGCAGGTTGGACCGGCTCACCGAGCAGTTCATCTGGAACTCGTGGTGGGTGGTCGGCGGGTTGGTCGCGGGCGGGACCTGGGTGGACGGGACCACGCCGGTGACCGGCGGGTTGGCGAGCACGTAGCCGGCGCCACCGGGCGGGGTGGCGCTGCTGGTGCCGTAGACCTGGAACTCGTAGAGCGAGTAGCCGTAGCCGGTGCCGCGCTGAGTGCCGTACATGCGGACGTAGCGGCCGGTGCCGCTGACCGACAGCGTCTGGTTGCCGCCGGCGCCGGTGGTGGTGCTGTAGACGGTGGTCCAGTTGGCGCCGTCGGCACTGGTCTGGATCTGGTACGCGCGGGCGTACGCGGCCTCCCAGCGCAGCGCCACCTGCGTGATCGTGGCGGTGGCGCCGAGGTCGACACGCAGCCACTGCGGGTCGGACCAGGCGCTGCCCCAGCGGGTGTCGGTGCGGCCGTCGACCGCGGCGGCGGCCGGGGCTCCGCCGTTCTCCTGCGAGGAGGCGAGGGCGGGCCGGCCCTGTGACAGCAGAGTGTCGGCGGCGTGGGCGTCCGGCCCGGCCACCAGCAGCGCGGCGCCGCTCAGGGCGACGGTCGCGCAGGCGGCCAACAGGCGTCTTCTTGCGGTTCTCATGCGGGGATCTCCCTCGGTGTACGGGGACGGGGAGCTTGGAGAGCGCTTTCCGAAGTCTGCCCTCGCGCGTGCACGATCGTCAATATGTCCGGGGTATTACGCCACGATGTCCGGATCGCTCCGGCTGCGGCCGCGCCCGACGGAGAGCGCTCTCCTCGACCTGTGCTATAAACGCGGGCATGACTCGCGTACCGGTCGGCGAGCGGCTGCCGACGCTGGAAGACGTTGCTCGCGTGGCCGGCGTCTCCCGGGCGACCGTTTCCCGGGTGATCAACGGCATCCGCAATGTCGATCCGCAGCTGCACGAGATGGTGTGGCACGCGG
The DNA here is from genome assembly GCF_040681735.1 of Actinoplanes sp. NPDC051633. Lineage (NCBI taxonomy): Bacteria > Bacillati > Actinomycetota > Actinomycetes > Micromonosporales > Micromonosporaceae > Actinoplanes > Actinoplanes sp. NPDC051633. The sequence goes on from NZ_JBFAZH010001036.1 coordinate 2,386, forward strand.
TCGACGAGACCGGATACGTGCCCAACAAGCTGGCCCGGTCGCTGGTCACCCGCCGCACCGGCACGGTCGCGCTGGTGGTGTCCGATTCGGAGTCCCACGACGACGACCCGTTCCTCGGCCGGTTCTTCGCGGACCCGTATTTCGGCCGTGTCGTCGGCGGCCTGATGAGCGTGCTACGCCAGGCCGGCGTGCAGCTCGCCCTGCAGATCGTCGGCACCGCCGACCAGCGCGCCCGGCTGGTCGGCGACCTGCGGCACGGCCAGGCGGACGGCGCGGTCGTGCTGTCCCTGCCCGCACACGACCCGCTGCCGCACATGCTCACCGACGCGGGCGTGCCCGCCGTGATGATCGGCCGCCCACCGGAGCCG
>NZ_JBFAZH010001037.1:0-2750 GCF_040681735.1 Actinoplanes sp. NPDC051633
TCACGCCGCAGGTCAGCCGGCTGGTGGCGGCCGACGGCAAGACCGAGATCGCGGTGTTCTGGGACGAGTTCCGCAGCAACGTGCCGCTGCAGGACATCTCGCCGAACATGCTGCACGCGATCGTCGCCGCCGAGGACCACAAGTTCTACGAGCACAACGGGGTCGACGTCAAAGGCATCGCCCGCGCGTTCGTCAGCAACAGCAGCGGCTCCAACGACGGCCAGCAGGGCGCCTCGACGCTGACGATGCAGTTCGTGCGCATGTCATTGTCCTACTCGGCGCACACCGCGCAGGAGGTCGTCGACGCCACCGAGAACACGCACAAGCGCAAGATCGCCGAGATGAAGTACGCGATGCAGGTGGAGCGGGAGCTGAGCAAGGATCAGATCCTGGTGGGCTATCTCAACCAGGCGCCGTTCGGCAACGGCGCGTACGGCATCGCCGCGGCCGCACAGGTCTACTTCCAGAAGAGCCCGAAGAACCTCACCGTCGCCGAGTCCGCGCTGCTCGCCGGGATGGTCAAGTCGCCGTCCGGGATGGACATCACCACGGCCAAGGGCCACCCGAAGGCACTCACCCGGCGCAATTGGGTCATCGGCAACATGCGCGACCTCAACTACATCACGGCCAAGCAGGCCGCCGACGCGATCAAGGTCAAGCTCGGCCACACGGTGAAGCGCAGCGGCAACGGCTGCGCGGCGGTGAAGAACAACAGCCACGGCTTCTTCTGCGACTACTTCTACCGCTGGTGGATGAGCCGGCCCGAGTTCGGCAAGACCGAGTTCGAGCGCGCGCGGCGGCTCAAGATCGGCGGCTATCGCATCCAGGCGACGCTGGACGTGAAGGCGCAGGCGGCGGCGCGCAAGAACATCGCCGCCCAGATCGGCGTCAACGACCGCGACGCGCTGCTGCTCGCCGGGGTCGAGCCGGGCAGCGGCCGGGTACGCGCACTCGCCGCGAACCGCCGCTTCAAGGTCGACGACGCGGCCCGCCCGGAGAACAAGCCGTCGTCGAACCCCGCCAAGGCCCGCAAGGGTATTCGCGGCACGTACCCCAACACGACGAACCCGCTGCTCACCGGCGGCGGCGACATCACGGGATACCAGGCCGGCTCGGTCTTCAAGATCTTCACGATGGTGGCGGCGCTGGAGAACGACTTCCCGCTCGCGTACCCGATCAACACCACCTACCGCTACAAATCGCCCACCTATCGCGACTCCGGGGCTCCCGCGGAGTGCGGCGGTCACTACTGCCCGGTGAACGCGTCGAAGAGCGAGAAGGGCCCGTACAACATGTGGACGGGCTTCGGCAGCTCGGTGAACACCTACTTCGTGCCGCTGGAGGAACGCGTCGGCGCGAAGAAGGTCGTCGACGTCGCCCAGCGCTTCGGCGTCAAGTTCCGCGACCCGCACGACCTCGACCTGGCCACCAACTACGCCAACGACTGGGGCTCCTTCACGCTGGGCGTCTCATCGTCCACCCCGCTGGACATGGCCAACGCGTACGCGACCCTGGCCGCCGACGGCGTGTACTGCGAGCCGACGCCGGTCGAGCAGATCGTCACCATGAACAAGGAGAAGCTCGACCTCGCCCGGCCGGACTGCCGCCGGGCGACCGACTCCGACGTGGCCCGCGCGGCGATCGACGCGGCCCGCTGCCCGATCGGCGACCGCGCTCAGCTCGGCTCGTGCGGCGGCCACACCACGGCCGGTGACGCCCGCGGCATCGTCGGCCACCCGATCTTCGGCAAGACCGGCACCACCGACCAGGACAAGACGGCGTCACTGATCATCGGCACGCACTCGATGGTGGTGGCGGGCTATCTGGTCAACCCCGACCATCAGAACCATCCGTACAAGATGCGCCACGACGTGGTGAACCCCGCGGTCGAGAAGACCCTGCGCGACATCATGAAGGGCAAGAAGAAGGTCCAGTTCAAGGAGCCCAAGGGTACGAAGATCGCGCTGGGCGAGCAGCGTGAGATCCCCGGCGTCGAGTGTGTGAGCGTCGACGAGGCGAAGAGCCGCATCGAGGGCGCCGGGTTCGAGGCGACGGTCGGCGCGGAGGTCGCCTCCGACTGCCCGAAGGGTCAGGCGGCCGGCACCGAGCCCGCCGGCCGGACGGTCAAGGGCGGCTTCGTGAGCATCGAGGTGAGCGCGGGCAAGAAGGAGGAGCCGGCCATCGTGCCGCCCGGCGACTGAATTGGGTCGCCGGCCTCGGGCCGCGGTGGCACCATCACCGGCATGGGGGACCGGCCCGCACCCGTGGTGATCCGCCGGTGGGCGTCCGGCCGCGCGCGGGGCTCGCCCCACCTGGAGATCGCCTGCGACGAGTCCGGCTTCGCCGGCGGCAATCTCGTCGGCGGGCACGTGCCGGTCTTCGCGCACGCGTCGATCCACATCGACGGGGAGACCGCGGCCGAGGTGATCGCCGGCCTGCGCCGCCGGATGGACGGCGGTCCGCCGGGGGAGCTGAAGGCCGGCGCGGTTCTGCGCCCGCGCCACCGCGACCTCGTACGCGACCTGCTGGGACCCTCCGGCCCGCTCGCCGGCACTGCCCGCGTCCACCTCGTCGACACCGTCTACTTCGCGCTGGCCCGCCTCGCCGACCTTCTCGGCGGCGGCACGGCCCCCCGAGGCACCGATAGCCCCGGCCGCGACCCCGCCGCCCGCCACGCGGCGCTGGTGCTGCGAACCCGCGGCCCGGCGACGTACGGCCCGGACCGGTGGCGCCGGTTCCTGATCAGCGCC
>NZ_JBFAZH010001038.1:0-2747 GCF_040681735.1 Actinoplanes sp. NPDC051633
GCCTTGTTCTGCCTCCGCGGAGTGCTGGCGCAGCCACCGGCCGAGCCGCCGCGGCGCCACCACCGTGCCCGGCGGGTCGTCCTCGCCGCGGGCGCGTTGGCCCTGCTCGGCGGCGGGGGAGCGGCCGCGGTGCTGACCACCCGGCCGGAGTCCGTGACGCCGCCGCCGGGCAGGGTGGTCGCGGCGCCGTCGGCGGTCTTCACCGCGGCGGCCGGCCTGGCCGGGAAGGACCGCGAGGAGGGCCAGTTCCTGCACTTCACGGGTACGGCCGGACGGGTCGTCCACGTCGCCTCGGCCGGCGGGTACGACGTGATCAGGGTCGACTCGGTGCACGGCGTGCAGCCGGCCGACGGGCGTCCCGGCGAGGGCTGGCTGTCCATCGGGGAGCGGGGCGCGAGCGTACGGCCGCTGACGGCGGCCGACGAGGCGGCCTATCGCCGTGACGGCTCGCCCGGCCCGGCCGAGCCGAAGCCCGGTGACGGCCTGTCACCCGACCTGGCCGACGATCCGGAGTTCGACGGCGAGGTGGGGGAGCTGCCGGACGACCCGGCCGAGGCCGCCGCCGCGATGATCGACCGCACCGCCGGCGACGGCTTCCGTCCCGCCGACGACCAGGGGTGGCTCTTCCGCGAGTGCACCCGGCTGCTGGACACCTTCACGAACTCGCTCAGCGGGGCGGACCGGGCGAAGATCTTCCGCACCCTGGCGAGCCTCAACCGGGTGCGGACCCTGGACACCGCCACCGACCCGCTGGGACGGCCCGCGACCGGGCTGGCCTATACCGGCGAGACCCGCCGCTACGGGCTCATCGACTGGCAGATCTTCCTGCGCCAGGGATCCGACCAGATCGGCTTCACCCAGGCCGTCGTGCGGCGTCCGGGCCCGGCCAACCGGACGCTCACCCCCGGGGTGGTGCAGTACAGCACCGCGGTCACCGAGGTCGTCCGCAGCAACACCCCGTAGCCATCACGTCCCGCAACCGGCGGCGCTCAGCGCCGCACGGCCATCCGACGCTGCCCGAGGGGTGCACTGTGACCAGCCGACGACTGATCCTCTCCAGTGGACTGCTCCTGCTCGTCGCGGTCGTCTTCGACCGGCACTACCGCTTCTTCGACATGGCCATCTATCAGGGTGCCGTCCGCTGGTGGATGGCCGGCGGCGACCTCTACTCCTATCAGGCGCCGGTGCAGGGGCTGCTCGGCTTCACGTACCCGCCGTTCGCAGCGCTCGTGCTGACGCCCACTGCGCTCGTCCCGGCCGGCGTGGCCGGCTGGCTGATCGTGGCGTTGAGCCTCCTGGCGCTCGCGCTGGGCCTGCGGGTGTTGGACGGCCATCGCCGGCACGCGGTGCTGCTCTTCGTGGTGGTGCTCGCCACCGAACCGGTGCGTCAGACGCTCGGCCTCGGACAGGTCAATCTGGTGTTGTTCGGGCTCGTGGTGCTCGATCTGGCGGTGCTCGGCCGGGCGGGCTCGCGGTGGACGGGCGTCGGCGTCGGCATCGCGACCGCCATCAAGCTCACCCCCGGACTGTTCATCGTCCATCTGCTCGTCACGCGGCAGTGGCGGGCCGCCGGCACCGCCGCATACACCGTCGCGGTGCTCACCGCGGGCACCTTCCTGATCGCACCGCGCGAAACGATGCGCTATTTCGGCGATCTGATGTGGCACACCGAGCGGGTCGGCGCGGCGGACGCCATCGCCAACCAGTCGCTCGCCGGGCTCCTCGCCCGGTTGTCCGAGGACCACACCACGCCCACCCTGGGGTGGTTGGCGCTGTCGGCGGCGGCGGTCCTGGTGGGTTTGAGCCGGGCCGCACAAGCCCACGGGTACGGGGACCACGCCGCGGCGCTGACGCTGGTGGGGCTCACCGCGAACCTGGTCACCCCGGTCGCCTGGACGCATCATCTGGTCTTCCTGCCGGTCGCCCTCGTCCTGCTCGCCAGATCGCACCGGCCGCACCAGCTGGTCACGGCCGCGACCTGCTACGTGCTCTGCGTCCTGTCGCCGATCTGGTGGTTCGATCCCGGCGAGGCCGGGGCGGTCGCGTTCCTGGCGGCCAACACCTTCGTCCTCATGACGGTCGTCCTGGTCTGGAGGCTGCCCCTCCGCCGGACAGGCGTCGAGGCGTCTCTCTCCGCCGGCATGGTGCGTGCGACTTTATGACTTTTGTCCGTGTTGCTGCGCTGTTGTGGAGCTCGGCCCCGGAAGACTCTCCCTGACGAGACGACGGGGGTAGGGCATGCAACGGGTTCGGAAGCTGATGGTCACGGTCGCGCTGGCCGCCACGGTGCTGGCGGGCGGCGCCGGGACGGCGGGCGCGGCCGGGCCGCCGACCACGTGGACGCACGACGGCTACGGGCCCGGGAACACCGGCTACAACCCCGCCGAGTCGGTCGTCAACGCGGGCACCATCAAGAAGCTCATGCAGCGGTGGAGCGCCACCACGGGTCCGGGCGACCCGGGATGCGGCCCGGCACCCGTCGCGCCGGTCGTGGTCGACGGGCGGGTGTTCCTGCACGACGGCGGGGTGGCCGCCTACGACGTGAAGACCGGCAAGCGCCTGTGGATCAACACCAACTTCAGCGCCCTCCGCGCGCGCCTCGTGGTGGTCGGTGACCTGGTGATCGCCGCCGACACGAACTGCTACTCCAACAGCAACTACGACAGCGCGGTAAATATTTTCTTGTATTCTTTGTTAACCCATTTCATAACGAAATAATTATACTTCTGTTTATCTTTGTGTGATAT
>NZ_JBFAZH010001039.1:0-2732 GCF_040681735.1 Actinoplanes sp. NPDC051633
GGCGCGGAGCAGCTCGTGTCGTCGGCCGGCGACGAGCTCGCCCGCTCGCTGGCCGAGCTGCGGGAGCTGGCCCGCGGCATGCACCCGGCGGCCCTGGACCATGGCCTCGACGTCGCGCTGGAAGCCCTGGCGGTGACCTCGGCGGTGCCCACGACGGTGCAGATCGAGCCGGGCCCGCGGATGCCCGAGCCGGTCGCCCTGGCGAGCTATTTCGTCACGTCGGAAGCACTGACCAACATCGCCAAGCACGCGGAGGCGACCGGCGCGACGGTGCGGGTGCGGCGGCCGGTCGGCCAGGTGGTCGTGGAGATCGCCGACGACGGGATCGGCGGGGCGGACGTGGGGCGGGGCAGCGGGCTGCGCGGATTGCAGGACAGGGTGGAGGCCCTGGGCGGCACCTTGCAGGTGGGCCCGGCGCCCTCCGGCGGAACGATGGTGACGGCGAGGCTCCCGGACGGGTCCGAGCCGGGCGCTTGACGGTCAGAACCAGCTGGGGTGGCCCTCTCGCACGTTGCCCTTGGTCAGGGTCATCTCGTCGGTGCCGTCGATCCGGGCGATGTGGATGGTGGGGCGGTTGAGCTCGCCCCGGACGAAGGCGAACCACTTGCCGTCCGGGGACCATGCCGGGTCCATGTCGCGCTGCGGGTGGCCGATCACCTTGCGGGGCTTGGAGCCGTCCATGCCGACGATCCAGATGTCGGAGGTCTTCTCGCCCGTCTCGACCGTGTAGAGCACCCACTTCCCGTCCGGGGACGGCGCCGGGTCGTTGATCGGGCCCGCCTGCGAGCCGGCGATCATGCGGCCCGGTTCCTTCGGCTTCGCCACGTTCAGCTCGTAGATCTGGCGGTTGCCGTTGTGCTTCGCCCAGTACGTGAGGTGCTTGCCGTCCGCGGTCCAGGTCGGGTCGTCCTTCTGGTCCGCCGAGCGGGTCAGCTGCGTCATCTTGGACGTGGCCAGGTCCACGGTGAAGATCTGGTTGACACCCTTGATCAGCCGGGTCACGGCCAGTCGCTTGTCGTCCATCGACCAGGTCGCCCGGCCGCCGCTCACCCCCTCGGCGACCTTGGTCAGGCCGGTGCCGTCGGCGTTGAGCACGTAGGTCGTGTTGACGTTGTTCGCGTTGCGGTTCATGGCGATGCGCTTGCGGTCGTGCGACCACTTCGGTGACCAGTCGCCGCCGTCGGTGGTGAGCTGGCGGCGTTCGTCGCTGCCGGGGGTGAGGATGAAGACGTTGGAGCGGCGCTGCGGCGGCGCGTCGCCGCCGGTGTCGATGCGCATCAGCATCTGGTCGGTGGGGTACGGCGGAGCGGCCACGACGGGCGCGGACGACGGCGGTGTCTTCGCCGTCGGCGAGGCGGGACTCGAGCCGGTTCCGGTTCCGGGGCCGCGGGTCAACGCGTAGGCCGTCGCGCCGCCACCGATCAGGATGACCGCCACGGCGCCCGCGGCCAGCAGCATCGGGGTCCGGCGGCGCGCCGGCGTCGGCGTCGGGTGGCCGGCCGTGCCCGTGTCGCCGCGGTTCGCGGCCACCGGAGGAACCGAGGCGCTGCCGGCGGCGAACGCCGGCGTGGGCGCCGGCCGAGTTTCGGGAGTAGGCGCCGGATTGGGGGCCGGCTGGACCGATGGGGTCGGGGATGGAGTCGGAGACGGAGGCGGGTTCGGAGCTGGTGTCGGTTTCGGGGCCGGACGCGGCGGGGTGGGCTGGACCACTGGGCCCGCCGCCCGGCGGGCCGTCGCCGACACCGACGTCACCGCGCCCAGGGCGATGCTGTGTTCCGGCAGGGGATCGGCCACCACCGGGCGGCCGAACTCCGCCGACAACAACTGCCCGATGAACGGGATGCGCGACGAGCCACCCGCCAGCAGGATCGCGTTCAGGTCCGCCGGATCGGTGCCGGCCGACCGCAGGGCGCGGCGCATCGCCCCGACCGTGTCGTTCAGCGACGGCGTGATCATGGACTCCAGCTCGACCCGGTTCAGCCGTACCCGGGTGTGCATCCCCGGCAGCGCGACCGGGATCAGCACCTCGGTGTCGAACGACAGCGCCTCCTTCGCCTCGACGCAGCTGCGGCGCAGCTGCCAGACGGCCGTCACCGTGTCGGGATCGTTGAGGTCGAGCGCCCCGGCCGCGTCGCCGAGCGTGCCCAGCACATGCCCGAGCACGGCCTCGTCGAAGTCGACGCCGCCGAGCTGCTCGATGCCCTCCGGCTTGCCGAGCAGCACGAACTCGTCGCCGTCGCGGCGCAGCACTGCTGCGTCGAAGGTGCCGCCGCCGAGGTCGTACACGGCAACGGTTTCGCCATGCCCGATTCTGCGGGCCGTCGCGTGCTGCCGGGCCGCGGCCTCCGGCTCGGTGATCAGCCGCACCTGCCCGGCGTCGGCCATGTTGATCGCCTGGTCGAACATCTCCCGCTTGTACGGGCCCCAGTTCGCCGGATAGGTCAGCGTCAGCGTCTGCGGTGGGCCGTCCTGCAGGCTGGTCACGGTGTCCAGGACGTGGCGGAGCAGTTTGGCGGTCAGGATGTGCGCGGAGAACGGCTTGCCGCCGAGCAGGATCGGCACCGGGTCGCCGATGCGTCGTTTGAACTCACGCGCCAGCCGGACCGGATCGGCCTGCCCGCGTCGCTCGGCCGCCTCGCCGACGAGCAGGCCACCCTCGGGCGTGACGTAGACCAGCGACGGGATCTCCGGGCGGCGCCCACCCAGCCGGGCCACCTCGACCCGGCCGTCGG
>NZ_JBFAZH010001040.1:0-2731 GCF_040681735.1 Actinoplanes sp. NPDC051633
TCCTTTCATTTAATATATCAAAAACTATTCCCTGGCTACTCAAAAAATGAGTAGTCTTTTTATTTTGCATTTTAAGCCCTTTCTAGGACACCACCGCGGCGAGGTGTCACACGGCGGCGCCCGCCGGCATCTCGTGGGTGACACCCGTCGGCAGACCCTCGACAGACAGGGGAGGCATCCATGGCCGGCACGTCGCCGACCGAGCCCGCCACCGAGCCCGCCACCGAGGCGTTTCTCGCCCACCGCAGCCTGCTGTTCACCGTCGCCTACGAGATGCTCGGCTCCGCGGCCGACGCCGAGGACGTGGTCCAGGAGACGTGGCTGCGCTGGGCGGGCGTCGACCTCGGCGCCGTGCAGAACCACCGCGCCTACCTCGTGCGGATCGCCACCCGGCAGGCGCTCACCCGACTGCGGACCCTCGGGCGCCGCAAGGAGTCCTACGTCGGGCCGTGGCTGCCCGAGCCGCTGCTCACCACCCCCGACGTGGCCGAGGACATCGAGCTGGCCGACAACGTCTCGACCGCGATGATGCTGGTGCTGGAGACGCTCACCCCGGCCGAGCGGGCCGTGTTCGTGCTGCGCGAGGTGTTCGGCCTGGAGTACGACGAGATCGCCGACGCCGTCGACAAGAGCGCCGCGGCGGTCCGCCAGATCGCGCACCGGGCCCGCGCCCACGTCGCCGCCCGCCGCCCCCGCGGGCCGGTGTCGCCGGCCCAGGCCCGCGACGCGCTCGACGCCTTCCAGCGCGCCACCCGGACCGGTGACCTGCAGGGCCTGCTGGACATCCTCGCGCCCGACGTCGTCTTCCTCGGCGACGGCGGCGGCATCAAGCAGGCCGTGCTGAAGCCCGTGTCCGGTGCCGTGGCCGTGTCCCGCCTGCTGGCCGCGGGCCTGCGGCACCTCTCCCAGCCGGTCGTGTCGACCCGACCGGCGCAGGTCAACGGCGGCCCGGCGCTGATCCTCAGCTTCGACGGCGAGCTGGACACCGTCGTGACGGTCCGCATCGACGACGGCCTGGTCACCGGCCTGTACGCCGTCCGCAACCCCGAGAAGCTCACCCACATGACGCGGGAAACCGCCCTGCGCCGCTGTGCCGCAGGCTCAGCGGCGGAAGCAACACAGCTCAGCCGGCCGGCGCCCGGTCGATGAAGCCCAGCACGAGGCGGATCCGCCCGTCGCCGTCCAGCTCGGCCACGTCGAAGCCGACGACCGGGCCCAGCTCCCAGCCGAACCGCACCTGGTCGTGGTGGCCGTCCACCGTCCCGGCGGGCCGGAACCGCAGGCCGGGGAACTGCTGCTGCGCGGCGGCGATCAGCGCGTCCAGCTGGTCGCGGCCCTCGACCGCGGCCAGCGGGTCGATGTAGCGGACGTCGGCGCTGAACAACTCGTCGACGCCCTTGCGGCGGGCCGCCGGGTCGGTCTCGTTCCAGACGGCCAGGTATTGGGTGACGATCGCGTCGAAGGTGTTTGTCATGCGCCCAGCTTCACCCAGCGAGGTAATGAAGACGATTACCTCCGAGGTAGGGTGAGCCGATGAGCGAGGTCGGGGTGCTGCTGCGGCGCTGGCGCGGCCGGCGGCGGCTGAGCCAGCTCGACCTGTCCGCCCAGGCCGGCGTCTCCACCCGGCACCTGTCGTTCCTGGAGACCGGCCGGTCCCGCCCGACCCGCGAGATGATCCTGCGGCTGGCCGAGCACCTCGACGTGCCCCTGCGGTCGCGCAACGAGTTGCTGCTCGCCGCCGGGTTCGCGCCCGCGTACGCCGAGAACGATCTCCGCGGCCCCCGCCTGGCCACCGTGCTGGCCTCCCTGCGCGACGTCCTGACCGGTCACGAGCCGTACCCGGCGATCCTGATCGACCGGCACTGGACGATGATCGACGCGAACGCGGCGATCGCGCCGCTGATCGCCGGCGCCGACCCCCGCCTGCTGGAACCGCCGGTCAACGTCCTGCGCCTGTCCCTGCACCCGGACGGCATGGCCCCGCGGATCCGCAACCTGCCCGAGTGGCGCGCCCACATCCTGCACCGGCTCGACCGGCAGGCCGCCGCGACCGGCGACGCGCACCTCACGGCGCTGCACGACGAGCTGGCCGCCCTGCCCGGCGGGGTCGCGCACGGCACGCCGGACGGATTGGTGGTGCCGCTGCGCTACGAGGCGGACGGGCGGGAGCTGAGCTTCTTCAGCATCACCTCGGTGCTCGGCACCCCCCTCGACGTGACCCTCGCCGAGCTGGCCATCGAGTCGTTCCTGCCCGCCGACGCCGCCACCGCGTCCCTGCTCAGTCAGCCCATCGCAGCAGCTCCGCCGCCCGGAAGCGCCGCGGATCGACCAGCACGTCGGTCGAGTCGGTGACCTGGTCGATCGTGCCGGGCAGCCGCGGCACCGAGCCGTGCCGCAGGCCCGGGCCGTCGATCAGCCGGCGCAGCTGCGGATCGGTCACCGCCGCCGCCAGCGCGACGGTGAAGCGGTCGGCCCCGGCGACCCGGATGTCGCGGTCGTAGAACTGCCGCGGCGCCGGATCCACCGCCTCGGCCAGGCCCAGCGCGTTCGTCGCGGCGCCGACGACACTCGCCGCCTCGACAAGAAAACCTTCCCGGTCCCGCCAGCCATCCGCCGAGAGGGCACCGGCGAGCAGCGGCGACAGCTCCGCGGCCAGGTCCAGCTCGCCGAAGGCCCGGCCGAACCACTTCGGGTACGGCGCCCAGCGCCGCTCCACGAGGAACGCCAGCCG
>NZ_JBFAZH010001041.1:0-2729 GCF_040681735.1 Actinoplanes sp. NPDC051633
GGGTGACGCCGAGCGACCACATGTCGCCGGCCGGGGTGGCGGGGTGGCCGTTGATCCGCTCGGGCGCCATGTACGACGGTGAGCCGATCATCTGCCCGGGCATGGTGAGCGCGGACGCGTCGTCCATCGCCGCGATGCCGAAATCCGTCAGCATCGCCCGGTCGGTGTCGATCAGGATGTTCGCCGGTTTGACGTCGCGGTGCACGGTCCCCCGGCGGTGGGCCGCGCTCAACGCGTCGAGCAGCTGCAGCCCGATCTCGGCGGCCCGCCCCGCGGGCAGCGGCCCGGCCTTCGCGACGACCTCCGCCAGGGACGGCCCGTCGACCAGCTCCATCACGATCCACGGCCGCCCGGCGTCCAGGGCGACGTCATGAACGGTCACGATGCTGGGGTGGCGCAGCCGGGCCGCCGCCTGGGCCTCGCGCATGGCGCGCCGGATCCGCGGATCCTCGGGATCGACCGGCCCGGAGTCGGCGCCGGGCAGATAGATCTCCTTCACCGCGACGTCCCGGTCGAGCAGGGTGTCAGTGCCCTGCCAGACGGCGCCCATCCCACCCCGGCCCAGGATCGTCTCCAGCCGGTAGCGGCCGGCGATCACCCGAGCGTTTCCCTCTGCCACATCGGAAACCTACCGAACGCGGGTCACTCTGATGGACGCCGATGGGCGAGGACACAGAACTCGTTGCCCTCGGGGTCGGCGAGCACCACCCACGACTGTTCACCCTGGCCGATGTCGACCCGCCGGGCGCCGTGGGCCAGCAGCCGAGCCACCTCGGCGTCCTGATCGTCCGGGACGAAGTCGAGGTGCAGCCGGCTCTTGGCCTTCCTCGGCTCGTCGAGCCGGACGAACTCCAGCCCCGGCGTGCGATCCGGCGCGGGGCGGATCGCGAACTCGTCCGCCGAGGAGTGGACCACGACCCAGCCGAGGGCCTCGGCCCACCAGTGCCCCAGGGCCGCGGGGTCCGCGGTGTGGACGATGACATGTCTCCAGTCCAAGGTCACCCGCCGACCTTAGACCGGCGGCTCCGCGAAGTAGTCGCGGAGGCGGGCGATCTGCCCGTCGCGGAGGCGGAAGATCTGCACGAGCGACATCGTCGTCGCGCGCCCGCCGGCCTCGTCGAGGGCGACGTCGATCTCGGCGATGAAGACGTCGGGATCGGGGGTGTCGTGCAGGACGTAGGCGGACCGTTCCAGGTTCACCGTGCCGTGACGGGCCGGCCGCTGGTGATACGTGCCGGTTCCGGTGCGGATGGCAGCACGGCCCACCAGGCGGTGCAGCGGATGGCCGTCGGGAACCAGCGGCGCCTCGTACACGCCGTCCTCGGTGAACATCGCGGCGATCGCGTCCGGGTTCCGGGTGATCGCGCCGGCGTACACGTACCGCTCGAAGATTTCCTTGTGCGTCAGAGCCACTCTCCAGTTTAGCCGGGGCAACCGGCGGACAGCCGGTCTGGCAGGATCTTCGCCATGATTCTGCGGCGGGCCCGGGCTGCGGCCGGGCTGCTGCTCGCCGCCGCCGCGGTCGCGCTGGTCGCGTCCACTCTGCTGGCCGCGCTCGTCGCATACGGGCGGGCGGCCACCGAGGCGGGCATCCGCACCGCGGTCGAGTCGGCCGATCCGGTGGATCGGTCGGTGCTGGTCCGCGGCGCCGCCGGCAACAACCGGGCGGCCTACCCGGAGTGGGACCGGGCGTTGCGCGGCACGTTCGGCGGCGGGCTGGGCGGTGCGCCGGTCACCGTGAGTGCCGCGGGGTACGCCGCCGGCTGGGCGCTGGCCGAACGCCCGGGGACCGGCGAGGGTGTTCCGTACGCCTCGATCATCTATCTGGAGGCCCTGCCGGAGCACGCCGATCTGGTCGCCGGGCGGTGGCCGGGGCCCGGGGCGACGCCGGTGCAGGTCGCGCTCCCGGAGCCGGCGGCCCGCCTGCTGGGGCGGAGCACGGGCGACCGGATCAGGCTCAGCGACCAGCGCACCGGACGGACGACCGACGTGCTGGTCAGTGGCGTGTGGCGGGTCCGGGACGGCGCCGACCCGTACTGGCGGCTGGTCCCGGAGGGGCCCGGGTTCTCCGCCCTTGCCGGAGGCTCAGCGGCCGGAAGCAGCACAGCTCCGGACGCGACCGGCGGGGCGCCGTACGGGCCGCTGGTGGTCGACCGGAGCGACTTCGCCGCACGGTTCGCCGTCTCCGCCTCGGTCGCGTGGCAGATCACCCCGCGGCTGGACGATGTCGGCCTGGCGCAGCTCGGGCGGGTCGCGGCGGACGCCGCCGCGGCGGGCACGGGGCTGCCGCCGCCGCGCGATCTGACGCAGTCGGCCACCGCGGTCACCGGGCTGCCGGAGCTGTCCGCCCGGCTCAACCGCGCCGACCTGGTCAGCCGGTCGGCGCTGACCACGCCGATGCTGCTGGTCGGAGCGATGGCCGGGTACTGCCTGTTGCTGGTGGCCGGGGTGCTCGCCGAGCACCGCCGCGGGGAGACCGCGCTGCTGCGGGCCCGGGGTGCGGGCCGGACGCAGATCGCCGGTCTCGCCGTGCGGGAGTCGATGCTCATCGTGCTGCCGGCGCTGCTGCTCGCCGCCCCGGCGGCGGTGGCCCTGGTCGGGCTGGCCGGGCCGGTCGGGCGATACGCCCGGCTGACCGGCTCGGTGTGGCTGGTGGCGGTGCTCGCGGCGCTCGGTTGCGCGGTCGCGGTGGCGGCTCCGGCGGCCCGGCGCGACCGGCCGTACGTGGC
>NZ_JBFAZH010001042.1:0-2728 GCF_040681735.1 Actinoplanes sp. NPDC051633
GCGCCGGCGGCGCCCGCCCCGCCCGTGGCGCGGGCGGCCCCGGCCGACCGCGTCACCGTTCTGGAGGGCAGCTCGACCGACATCGACCTGCCCGCGCCGGTCGACTTCTGCGTGTCGGAGATCATCGGCACCATCGGCGGCTCGGAGGGCGCCGGCGCGGTGCTGCGGGACGCCCGTCGACGCCTGATCCGGCCCGACGGCATCCTTGCTCCGCATCGCGTCGTCACGACCGCCGCGGCGGTGGACCTGAGCCGGGCCGGGCCACTGGGCTTCCCGTCCTTCGCCCTGCGGTACGTCGCGGAGATCTTCGCTTCCGTCGGCCGTCCTTTCGACCTCCGGGTATGCCTCGTCGGGCAACAGGACGCCTACGTGTCGGACGTGGCCGCCATCGAGCCGCTGGAGTTCAACGGCGAGCTCCGGCCGGAAGGCTCCGATCGAGCGACGCTGACGTTCACCCGCGACGGCCGCATGCACGGCCTCGCCCTGGGCATGCGGTTGTGGATCACGGCCGAGGACGAGTCACCGATCGACTCGCTGAGCCAGCCGAGCAACTGGCTGCCGGTCTTCGCCCCGCTGTCCGGTCCAGGACTGACGGTCCGCGGTGGTGACCGCCTGACCTTCGAATTCCGCACCACACTGAGCGACGACGGGGTCCATCCCGACTACGAACTGCAGGGAAGTCTGCAGCGGCCCGGCCGTAGGGCGATGGCGGTGCACTGGCGGTCCACTCACCACGATGACGGCTTCCGCGGTTCGCCGTTCTACCGCTCCCTGTTCCCGGCGGCGGATCCACGAAGCAGGACCTAGCTCGCCGGAGGGCCGGTGGAGTTGCGCACGACCAGTTCTGTCGCGAGTTCGACGTGATGTGAGTCGACCGCGGCGCCCGCCGCCAGGCGTAGCGCGGTACGCAGCGCCACCAGCCCGATCTCGCGCAGTGGCTGATGGACGGTGGTCAACGGCGGCGACAGCAACCGGGCGATCGGCGTGTCGTCGAAGCCGACGACACTCAGATCTCCGGGAACCCGGAGACCTCTGACTCTGGCTGCTTCGATGACGCCCGCTGCGCTGTCATCCGTGACGGCGAAGATGGCGGTCGGTGGCTTGGGAAGGCCGAGTAGTGCGGTACCCCGGCAAGTCCGTCCTCGAAGTCGGATCCGGCATTTCGTACATAGCGGACCGGGACGGCGACTGATCACCGTCGGGATCCTGGCGTTCATCGCCAGCTGGAACAGCTACCTGCTGCCGCTGTTCATCCTGAACGACCAGAACACTTTCACCCTCCCGCTGGGCGTGCAGTCCTTCGCGTCGCAGTACTCGGTCGACACCGCGAAGGTGCTGGCGTTCACCTCGCTGTCGATGATTCCGGCGCTGGTGTTCTTCAGCGTGTTCGAACGCCGCATCGTCGGTGGGCTGACCGGTGCGGTCAAGGGGTGACCGACGGCCAGACGGGTATGGCTGGCATGGAGATGACGAACTGGAGGAGCAGTCATGACAGCAACGCTCAGTCGTACGGACATGGACCGCACGCCTACCCGGGACGACAAGTTCAGCTTCGGGCTCTGGACCGTCGGCTGGCAGGCCAGGGACCTGTTCGGTGAGGCGACCCGGCCCGCTCTGGCGACCGTGGAGGCCGTCAACCGGCTGGCCGAGATGGGCGCGTACGGGATCACCTTCCACGACGACGACCTGATCCCGCCGGACAGCAGCGCCCAGGAGCGCGACCGGATCATCCAGGAGTTCCGCGACGCGCTGAACGAGACGGGGATGGTGGTGCCGATGGTGACCACCAACCTCTTCCACGACCCCGTGTTCAAGGACGGTGGGTTCACCAGCAACGACCGGAGCGTGCGGCGCTACGCCATTCGCAAGGTGATGCGCAACATCGACCTCGCGGCCGAGCTGGGCGCGCAGACCTACGTGTTCTGGGGTGGACGTGAGGGGTCGGAGGTCGACTTCGCCAAGGACATCCGGGCGGCCCTGGACCGGTATCGGGAGGCGATGGACACCTTGGCCGGCTATGTGATCGACCGGGGGTACCCGATGCGATTCGCGATCGAGCCGAAGCCGAACGAGCCGCGGGGCGACATTCTGCTTCCCTCGATCGGCCATGCCCTGGCCTTCATCGCCGAGCTGGAGCACGGCGACATGGTCGGGATCAATCCCGAGACCGGGCACGAGCAGATGGCCAGCCTCAACTACACGCACGGCATCGCCCAGGCGTTGTGGTCGGGCAAGCTGTTCCACATCGATCTGAACGGGCAGAAGGGTCCTCGATACGACCAGGACTTCGTCTTCGGCTACGGCGACCTGCTGCAGGCGTTCTCGACCGTGGACCTGCTGGAGAACGGCGCACCAGGCGGCGGGCCGACCTACGACGGGCCACGGCACTTCGACTACAAGCCGCTGCGCACCGAGAACATGGACGGCGTGTGGGAGTCGGCCCGTGCCAACATGGAGCTGTACCTGTCCCTCCGGGAGAAGGCACGGGCGTTCCGGGCCGACCAGGAGGTGCAGGAGGCACTGCAGGCCGCCCGCGTTCCCGAGCTGGCCCAGTCGACCCTGGGAGAGGGTGAGACGTACGACGAGCTGCGGCAGGACCGCAGCGCCTTCGAAGAGTTCGACATCGACCGCGCCCGCACCCAGGGCTACGGCTTCGCCCGCTTGCAGCGGCTCGCCATCGAACACCTGCTGGGGACCCGCTGACCCGTTGCTGCTGCGGTACCCGCAC
>NZ_JBFAZH010001043.1:0-2714 GCF_040681735.1 Actinoplanes sp. NPDC051633
GACGCGGTGCGGGCCGGCGCCCGCGGCTACCTGACCAAGGACGCCGGCGGTGAACGGATCCACGAGGCGCTACGGCAGGTGGTCGACGACCACGCCGTCATCGACCCGGCCGTACAGCGGCACCTCGTCGACGCCATCGCCGGTGAGCCGACGCCGCGGCCGGGGCTCCCGGCCGGTCTCACGCCGCGTGAGGCCGAGGTGCTGTCCCTGATGGCCGGCGGTCTGTCCAACGCCGAGATCGCTTCCCGGCTCACGGTCAGTGAGGCGACGGTGAAGAGCCACGTCAACCACCTGTTCGCGAAGATCGGCGCCCGCGACCGGGCACAGGCCGTCGCGTACGCCTTCCGGCACGACCTGAGCGAGTCATGACTCGCTCAGGTCGCGACAGTGTCGCCTCTGGGCCGGGATCTTGCGCATCTGACAGCATCGCCGCATGGACAACGAGACGGAGCTTCGAGCCTGTTGCGGCGTGGTTCTCATCGATGATCACGACCGGGTGCTGCTCATGCGCCGCCGCGGCGAAGGGACCTGGGGGATACCCGGCGGTGGCATCGAAGTCGGTGAAACCTGGCAGCAGGCGGCCCGGCGCGAATGCCGCGAGGAGACCGGCTGGGAAATCGACCTGCATGAACTGCTGGGCCTGTACAGCGATCCCGCCACGCAGACCCACCACTACCCGAACGGACGAGTCGTGCACTGCGTCGGCGCCGTCTTCCTCGCCTCACCACGCAGCCAAGCCGACACACCCGACGGCGAGGCCACCGAACTCGGCTGGTTCGCCCTCGACCACCTCCCCGCGCCCCTTTTCGGACCGGACGTACCCGTCCTCAGCGACGCGGCACGACGGCAAGACGGCCCCTTCATCGACTAGCCGTACCGTGCTCGAACGCGCGCAAGTTCAGGCGTACGAGGCGACCGCGTCCCACCTCCGCGACTGGCCCGTAGCGACCCTGTTGACAACCCACGGGCTCGGCCACTACCGCCTGCTCCGGAACCCGTCGGTGACCAGGACCATCGCAGACCGGCTCCGGATCGGCACGGAGAGCGCCCGGCGGTAAGCCGGTAGTCCGTCGCGCGTCGCGGCGGTGTGATTGCGCAAGATTCGTCATGACGTGGCGGATCTCCCGGCGCTAGGTTGCTCGGGTGCGCCCCGGTACTGACGAGATTCTGCGACTGCTGGCGACCGTCAACGGCCGCCGTCGCGGCGACGTCTCGCTGCCGATTCTGGCTCGGCTGGCCCACCGGTCGCCGTTCGACCTGCACCGCCGGTTCCGCCGGCTGGTCGGCGAAACTCCGCGGGTGTACACGTCACGGGTTCGGCTGGCGCGGGCCGCCGCGGCGTTGCAGACCACCGACCGGCCCGCCTGGCGGATCGCCGCCGAGCACGGCTTCGCCAGCTATGAGGTCTTCACCCGCTCGTTCACCCGGCACTTCGGCGTCGGGCCACGGCAGTACCGCGCCCGCGGGCTTCCGGCGGGTGACAACCGGACGTACGCCGCGCACGTCGCCGCCGTCGATGCGGCGGCGCCGTGCGTCGGCCTGTATCGCCAGGAACCGACCGAGAGGAATACCGAGGTGTCCGTGGACGTGACCGTGGAACAGCAGACCGAGACGTACGCGCTGATCATGCGCCGCCGGACCGGCCGCGCGGGAATCGCCGACGCGCTGTCCGCCTGCCTGCCCGCCGTGTTCGGCTACGCCCAACGGCACGGGCTGGCGATGACCGGACCGCCGTTCGCCCGGTACCCGGAGGTCGGCATGGGGTCGGTGGTGATCGAGGCCGGCTGCCCGGTCACGGCGCTGCCCGCGGAGCAGCCGGGTGACGGGATCGAGCCGCTCACGATCCCCGCCGGGCCGGCGGCCGTCGCCGTGCACCGCGGGCCCTACGAGGGGCTCTCGGCGACGCATGAGGCGGTCGAGGAGTGGATGCGTGTGAACGGGCACGAGGCCGCCGGTCCGGCGATGGAGACCTACCTGACCGACCCGGGCGAGCACCCCGACCCGCAGACCTGGCTGACCCGCATCACGATCCCGTTGCGTTGAAACGCGCCCGGCGCGGTCCGGTCGCCGCGCGGAAGCCGCGCATGCAGTTCACCGCACCGCGGTGACGGGGCCGCAAGATCAGACGTCTCGCTGTTAGTGTGCGTCCGTTCACTCGAGAACGGAGCGCTCGGCCATGAAGTACACCGTCTCGTTGGAGATCGCCCAGCCGCGGGAGAAGGTGGCCCAGCTGCTCGCCGACCCGGCACACCTGCCGAAGTGGCTGCGGGGCCTGGTGCTGCATGAGCCGCTGAGTGGGGTGCACGGGCAGGTCGGCACCAAGTCGCGAGTGGTGCTGCAGATGGGGCAGCAGAAGATGGAGGCCACCGAGACCATCACGCGCCGGGAACCGGTGGACCTGCACCGGATCGCGCGGGAAGACGTCGTCCGTTTCGAACGCGAGATCGTCGGCAAGGGCATGTGGAGCGCCGGGCGCGAGCGCCTGACCGAAACCGGCCCGGAGACGACGCTCTGGGAGAGCGAGAACGAGTACCGGTTCAGCGGCTTGATGATGCGGCTGGTGGGGCTCCTGATGCCCGGCGCCTTCCGCAAGCAGTCGCTACAGCACATGCAGGACTTCAAGGCGTTCGCCGAGCACGGAAAGGACGTCCGCGACGCGAAGGACTGACCTACGAAACGCACGTCGAAGGGCAGCCATCCGGCCGGATGGCTGC
>NZ_JBFAZH010001044.1:0-2711 GCF_040681735.1 Actinoplanes sp. NPDC051633
GCGATCCCCGCCAGCTCGGCGCGGGCCGGCTCGGTCAGCCCGTCCACCCGGTAGGGCGCGGTCTCGGCCTGCACCGCGATCATCGACATGTGGTGCGCCACCACGTCATGCATCTCGCGGGCGATCCGGGTGCGTTCCTCGAGCACCGCCCGTCTCGCGCGCTCCAGCTCGGTGAGCTCGGTCTGCTCGACGAGGGCGCGTCTGCTCTGCCGCCGGCGGAAGACCAGGTCGCCGACGAGGGCCACGGCGGAGAAGAGCAGCATCTGGCCGGTCGCGTTGGCCGTGTCGGAGTAGACGAACGGGACGACGATGTTGAAGCCGGTGGCCCAGACGGTCAGCGCCGTGTCCTCCACGATCGCCACCAGCGCCATGACCAGGAGGAAAACGATGATCTGCAACGGCGCCCACGGCCACGTGTCGTCCGCGGGGGCGTAGAGGGTGCCGAGGAAGAGCATCGGGTACGCGATCCGCCAGGCGACCACCGGCCGGCGCACCGCCACCGCGAGCGGCAGCACCGTGCCGACGGACAGCAGGATCGCGTAGAGCCCCCACATGTCGCGCGATTCACGCAGGAACTGGATGTTCGTGGCGGCCAGACCGATCAGCGCCAGGATGCCGATCGGCACCGCGTACCGGAAAACGGGGTGGCCCGGCCACTGCACGGTGTGCGTGGGGCCCAGGAAGAGACGACGCAACGGCCCCACAGCGTCACGCGCGACGACCTGGCCGCTAGTCTCCATTCCCAGCAGGTTACGGCGATGACACCAGGCGGTCGTCACACCGTGGTTGCTCATACCTGGGTATGACGTCGAGGAGGGTCCGATGGCTCGCACGGTGTTGGTGACCGGTGGCAACCGCGGCATCGGGCTGGCCATCGCGCAGGCGTTCGTGAAGAACGGCGACCGGGTGGCGATCACGCACCGGGGCAGCGGGGCGCCCGACGGCATGCTCGGGGTCCAGTGCGACATCACCGACAGCGCCGCGGTCGACGCCGCCTTCGCGACCATCGAGGCCGAGCTCGGCCCGGTCGAGGTGCTGGTGGCCAACGCCGGCATCACCGACGACACGCTGCTGCTGCGGATGTCCGACGAGCAGTTCGAGCGCGTGCTGGACACCAACCTGACCGGTTCCTTCCGCTGCGCCAAGCGCGCCTCCGGCAAGATGCTGCGCGCCAAGTGGGGCCGGATGATCTTCATCTCCTCGGTGGTCGGCCTGTACGGCGGCGCCGGGCAGGTCAACTATGCGGCGAGCAAGGCCGGCCTGGTCGGCGTGGCCCGCTCGATCACCCGTGAGCTCGGCACCCGCAACATCACGGCGAACGTCGTGGCGCCCGGCTTCATCGACACCGAGATGACCGATGTGCTGCCCGAGGCGCGCAAGGCGGAGATCCTGAAGGCGATCCCGGCCGGCCGGCTGGCGTCGCCGGACGAGGTGGCGGGCGTGGTGACCTGGCTGGCGAGCGACGCGTCCGGTTACATCTCCGGTGCGGTGATTCCCGTCGACGGCGGCCTGGGCATGGGCCACTGAGTGGAGGTACAGGTGTCTGGACTGCTCGAGGGCAAGCGACTGCTGATCACCGGTGTGATCACCGATGCCTCGATCGCGTTCTCCGCGGCGAAGATCGCGCAGGAGGCCGGCGCGACCGTGCTGCTCACCGGCTTCGGCCGGCTCTCGCTGGTGGAGCGCATCGCCAAGCGGCTGCCCGAGCCGGCGCCGGTGATCGAGCTCGACGTGACCAGCGACGAGCACCTGGCCGCTCTGCCGGACCGGGTCCGTGAGCACGTGGACGGGCTGGACGGCGTGGTGCACTCGATCGCGTTCGGGCCGCAGAGCGTGCTGGGCGGCGAGTTCCTCAACGCCGGCTGGGAGGACGTGGCGAAGGCGCTGCAGGTGTCCACGTACTCGTACAAGGCCCTCGCCACGGCCTGCCTGCCGCTGATGGGCCGCGGCGCAAGCATCGTCGGGCTGACCTTCGACGCCACCAAGGCCTGGCCGGTGTACGACTGGATGGGCGTCGCCAAGGCCGGGCTGGAGTCGGCGTCCCGCTACCTCGCCCTGCACCTGGGCAAGCAGGGGATCCGCAGCAACCTGGTGTCGGCCGGCCCGCTGCGCACGATGGCGGCCAAGTCGATCCCGGGCTTCGAGCAGTTCGAGGACGCGTGGGCCGAGCGCGCGCCGATGGGCTGGGACCTGGGTGACAAGGAGCCGGCCGCCAGGGCGATCTGTGCCCTGCTGTCGGATTGGTTCCCGGCCACCACGGGCGAGATCGTCCATGTGGACGGCGGTTATCACGCCTTGGGTGCCTGAGCAGGATTCTTTCAAAACGGAGGATCTTTCGTATAAGTCAGGCTTAACGTTCGCTTCGTGGCGAATCTCTGCCCCGGTGGCGCTCCCAGGCTGCGGCGCAGTGCAACACCCCTGCTGCGGCGCGCCGCGGCGGCCGTCGCGGTCCTGCTCGCGGTCACGCTGACCGGGCCGCCGCCGGCGGCCTACGCCGCGGTCGGCACGATCACCACCAAGGGCCAGGGTCTGCGGGCGGACATCGCGCTGCTCGGCGCGATCAACCGCTCGCCGAAGTCCATCGTCCCGGGCAACTCGGCCACCCCGACGGTCACCGTGACCAACACCGGTGACGTCGCCGCGCCGAATACCGTCATCACCATCCCGGCGCCGCCCACCGGCACCACCATCGACGTGACCGGCGGCGGCAC
>NZ_JBFAZH010001045.1:0-2707 GCF_040681735.1 Actinoplanes sp. NPDC051633
GGAGCTACCTGGATGTGCGGGACGCGGCGCGGGCGATGGTGGCGGCGCTGACACCGGCCTCGCCGGGCTGCCACACGGTGTACGTCGCGGCGCCGGAGACCCTGGCGCCGTACCCGACGGAGGACCTCCTGGCCCGGCACCACCCGGACGTGCCGCACCCGCCCTTCCTCGGCCGGACGGTGCCCATCGATCTCACCGGGGCACGCACGCTGCTCGGCTTCTCCGCGAAGCACCCGTTCCCCGTCACGGCCCTTGATTCCCCGTGACCGGTCTCGCCGAGATCCTGGCCGCGATCGGACGCCGGCCGGAGGAGTTGACCCCGCTCGCCGGCGGCGTCGCCAACCACGCCTACCTGCTCGGCGCCGACCTGGTCCTCCGCGTTCCGCGCAGCGAGTCGTTCGCCGCCGACCTGCGCAAGGAAGCCGCCGTGATCCCGATCGTCCGCGCCGCGGGCGTCAAGACCGCAGACCTCGTCGAGTACGCCGAACAGCCCGCCCCGTACCTCATCACCACCCGCCTGCCCGGCACCGAGACCGACGCTCCGGCCGCCGACCAGGTGGGCCGCGAGCTGGCCAAGCTTCACACCGTCACCGCGGCCCCACCGGAGGTTCCACGGGACGACCTCACCGATCCGCACGCCACAGTGGACGGTCTGGCGCGCGACGGCTGGATCGGAGCGGCCGACGCGACGTGGCTGGGGGAGTGGTTCACCCGGCTGGCGGCCCGCGTGCCCGCCGCGCCGCCGACCGTCCTGGTCCACGGAGATGTGGCACCGCAGAACCTGTTGTCCACACCGGACGGTTACCTGACCGGCCTGATCGACTGGGGCGACGCCGCACTGGCCGACCCGGCCGTCGACTTCGCGAAGCTGCCGTTCGCATCGGTCCCCGCGGCGCTGGCGGGCTACCGGGAGGCGGGCGCCCCGCCCGGCGACTGGGAGCCGCGAATCCTGTGGCACCGGCTCCTGTGGGCGCTGGGCCGCACGCGAGACCCAAGGCCCCAGCCGTCCGCCCGCCACTGGAGCGCCCCACCGGCCGCCCGCCTCCTCGACCTGCTCCACTTCTTCACCACCGACCCGCCACCCCCATGGCCGTCCCTACCCCCACCAAACTGGTAGCCCACCCACGCGTCCCCGCCCCGCAAAGGTGGCTCGCCTACCACTCCTCGCGTGCGGCGCGTCGCGCCAGCGAAAGTGGTAGCCCACCCACGTGTTCTGCCCCCGGAAAGGTGGCTCGGCTACCACTCGTCCGACGCGGGCAGTGGCGACGCGGAGAAACTGACGCTGCTACGACACAGCGTCGTGGAAGTAGATGCGCAGACGGCCCTCTGACCACGTCACGTCGGTCACCGTGGTCACCGAGGCGCGGCCGTTGAGCCAGTTCGTCGCCGCCGCGAAGATGTCGGCCGCGGTCGGGCCGGTGAACGACGCCCGCTGCACCCAGCCGTCGCTCTCGCGGGCGGGGTGCTGCGGGGCTGCCACCGGCGCGACCATCGGCTCCGGGCCGGAGATCACCGCGGTCGGACCGACCTTCTCGCCGTTGAGGACGCCCTGCACGAACCAGTCGTTGATCGTCTCGTCGTGCTCGACGCTCCAGCCGCTGATCGGCCCGATGTCGGTCGCGATGGCGTTCTTGGCGTTGTCCAGCGCCGCGTCGAGCGTCATCACCTCGATGTCGCCGCCGTTGTACTCCACCCGGTAGTTCATGGCGGGCCCTGTACCCACTCGGGCCTCGTTCGAAAAGAGGGCGGCCGTCAGGCGGCGGGGTGGTGCAGCGATCGGGTGGCGGCCTCCCGCAGGCGGTCGAGGTCGACGCCCTTGTCGGCGAGGATCTGCACCGCCAGCCCTTCGCCCTCGCGCAGGATGCCCAGCAGGATGTGCTCGGGCGCGATGTAGTTGTGCTTGAGCCGCAACGCCTCGCGCAGTGACAGCTCCAGCACCTTCTTGTTGCGGGGCGAGAACGGCACGTGTCCGGTGGTCATGTGGAAGCGGCTGAAGAGGCCCTTGCGTTTCGGTTCGCGAGGGAGCTTCAGCGCGCCCGGCCCGAAGTTCTCCTCGATCGCGCGGCGGACGGCGTCCAGGTCGATGCCGATGGATTTGAGCGCGGCCGCGTCCTCCGCCTCCTCCGCGCGGCGGAACTCGTGTGACGGCCCGACGCGGCGCTGCACCTCGGCCCGCACATAGGCGGCGTCGACGCCGTCGGTGCGCAGCGCCGCCGCGATGGGCTCGAAATCGAGCAGCGCGATCAGCGTGTGCTCGGTGCCGATCGGCTGCTGGTCGAGATCTCGCGCCTCCTCCTGAGCGCGGATGACGACGTCGCGCGCGGGCTCGGTGAATCGCTCGAACATGTCAGCCCTCCCGTGGGTCCTGCGCCGGCACCCGGCCGGCGTGCTTTTTGTGTACGCCCTGGCGGGTCACCTCGAGGGCGTCCGCGATCTCCTGCCAGGACCAGCCGTTGCGGCGGGCGTTCGCCACCTGGAGCAGCTCGAGGCTCTCCAGCAGGCGGCGCAGCGCCACCACCGCACGCAGCCCGACCCGTGGATCGGCGCTGCCCGCGGCGGCGGCGAGGTCGGTTGCTTCGGTCATGACTGTCAACCTACGTTGACATCGGCGAGGTGTCAACCCAAGTTGACAGCCAAGGCACGAAGAAGCCCGGCGCGAGTAGCGCCGGGCTCCTTGACGAAGATCAGCGGCCGCGGCCGGTCTTCT
>NZ_JBFAZH010001046.1:0-2706 GCF_040681735.1 Actinoplanes sp. NPDC051633
GTCGTTGCAGCTCGTTTGCGCGTACGCGAGCAGGGGTCTGAAATAGATCGACGAATCGCGCGGCTATGCCGAGGAGGCGGGGCAACTGGCCGCGCGGACCGGGGAGTCGCCGGCGCTGTCGCTGTTCTTCGGGCCGACCAACGTGAACATCTGGCGGATCGGGATCGAGGCCGACGGCGGCGACCCCGGCGAGGCGGTGCACATCGCGCGGGGCACCAATCCGGCGGTGATCGAGGCCGGCTGCCGGCAGGTGTTCTTCTACGCCGACGCCGCCCGCGCGATGGCGCAGCTGCGCAACCGCGACCGGGAGGCGATCCGCTACCTGCTGACCGCCGAGCGGGTGGCCCCGCAGCATGTGCACAATTCGCCGATGAGCCGCGAGACGACCCGTGCGCTGCTGGAACGCTCCCGCCGCAACGCCGGCGGCGCCGAGCTGCGGGGCCTGTGCGAGCGGATGCAGGTGGGCTAGGACCCGATCACGGACGTCGCGTGTCGTCGCGGCGGGCGACGGGTATCTCGCTGATCACGGCAGCCGCACGACGTCGGCGAGGATGATGTCGTCGCCGTGGAAGCGGGCCACCGCCGGGCTGTCGTACACGATCAGGGCCAGCTTGTTGTCCGGTTCGCCGATCAGGCCCATGCCCTCGGCGTGGTCGTCGCCCTCGCCGTAGGTGAGCTCCAGCTCCCGGCTGATCATGTCGCCGCGCACCACCGCCGGCATCCCGACCCGCATCGCGTCGTGCCAGCGGTAGATCCGCACCGGCCCGTCCAGGTCCATCGTCGGCCCGGCCAGCACCAGCAGGTCGTCCCCAGCGGGGCACAGGTCACGCACCCCGAGCCCGTCCAGGCGCAGCACGTGCTTGCGGTACGGCCGGCCGTCCTCGAACTCGCGCAGCCGCAGCCGCTGCGGTTCGCCCGGGTCGACGTACGGCCGCAGCTCGAGCACGAACGCCCACCCGCGCAGCACCGGCCCGCGCAGGCCCAGGTAGACCCGGTCCCCGTGCACCGCGATGCCCTCGATGTCCAGCCCGTTGTCCTTTCCGGGGATGGCCAGGAACGGCGCCAGGTGCCGGTCGTCGCGCAGCAGCTCGCGCAGGTTGTCCTGCGGTGCCAGGCACGCCGCCCGCTGGACCGAACCATCGATGACGAGCGACGGCACCGGGGTGGGCAGGCCGTCCACCTCGGCGATCGGCAGGCGTACCAGGATCTGGCGGTTGTCCTGGCCCTCGACCTTGCCGAGCCGGCGCAGCGCCTTGTCACCGGTGTGCCTGGCCTTGATCTGCTTGCGGCGCAGGCTGTGCGATCCGACCGCCCAGAGGAAGTGCCCGCTGCGGGCGAGGCCCTCGATGTCCGCCTCCTCGTTCGGGTCTTCGCCCGGAAGGTCGACGAAGTCACCGAGGTGGAACGTCTGCTCGTCGCCGTACTCGGTGGGGAGCACCGGGTCGTCGGCCACCAGCCGTTCCAGCGTCGCGGTCTCGTCGCCGGCCACCCACAGCACATCGCCGTCGACCCGCACCGCGGAGAGATTGGTGTGTGTCGCGGCGGCGCGGGAGAGGTGGCCGAAGCGCAGCCGGACCGTGCGTTCCAAGGTCATGACGTCATCCTGGCACGATCGGCCGACGGCATCGCCGGTACCGGACCTTGACGGACGGCGCAGGGAACAGAAGCATCTACTTCGGTCGATGTCCTACGGAGGTTCCCGTGCGCCGTGCCGCCCTTGCTCTCCTGCTCCTCGCATCGCTGCTGGTGGCGACGCCGGCGGCGGCCGGACCGCCGGATGACATCTACCGGTACCTCGACGATCCGCAGCTGACCGGCGAGGGGCAGGAGGAGCCACACGCCGACCTGCGTCCGTACCCGTCGACCCGGGCCGCCATCGACCGGGCCGGCGCCAATCCGCTGACCCTGTCGCTGAACGGCGCCTGGCGACTCAAGATCTTCGACAAGCCGGAGGACGCGCGCTTCGACGGGCCCGGCTTCACCGAGGTACGGGTGCCGCACACCTGGCAGTCCGACTTCATCGACCACCCGATCTTCCGCAACATCCCGAGCGAGATCGTCCCCGACGACCCGCCGCGGGTGCCCCGCGACGTCAACCCGACCGGCGCGTACCTGAAGACCTTCACGCTGCCGGCCAACTGGGCCGGCGGTCGCATGTTCCTCCGCTTCGAGGGCGTCACCAGCAACTACCTGGTCTGGGTCAACGGCGAATACGTCGGGTACGACCAGGGCGGCTACACCCCGGCCGAGTACGACGTGACCGACCACCTGCGGGCCGGACGCAACACGATCGCCGTGCAGGTGCACCGCTGGGGTTCGGGCGCCTACCTCGAGGACGTCGACCAGTGGCGGTACAGCGGGATCTTCCGCGACGTGTGGCTGTACCGGACCCCGCAGAGCCGCATCCGCGATGCCTACATCACCACCGACCTGGACTCCGCCTACCGTGACGCCGTGCTGACGGCCCGCCTCGATGCCGACGGTCCGGTGCACGCGCGCCTCTTCGACGGAGACCGGCAGATCGGTGCGGCGACCGGCGCCGGAACGCTGACGATGCCGGTCGGCAATCCCCGGAAGTGGAGCGCCGAGGAGCCCAACCTGTACACGCTGGTGCTGCAGCTGGGCGACCACATCACCGCCCAGCGCATCGGCTTTCGTGAGATCGAGGTGCGGGACAGGCAGATCCAGGTCAACGGCAAGCGCAAC
>NZ_JBFAZH010001047.1:0-2705 GCF_040681735.1 Actinoplanes sp. NPDC051633
GTCGTCGGGGTGCGCCCAGATCCCCAGCACGGTGCCGAGCTCATTGGTCGTCGGGTAACTCATCGTCGCCTCCTGGTCTGTCGGATGCGACGTTGCCCGGTGGTGCTTGCCGGGCGCTTGCCCGGGCCTTGCGCGCTTCGTCAGACGGCTGCCGGAAGCGCCGCCACGGTGTCCTGCAGCGTCCGCAGGAGGGCGTCGACGAGCGGGTCGGGGCGGCGGCGCCGGGCGGTCACCACGCCGACGTAGCGGGTCGGGCCCGGCGGCTCGAGCGGCACCGCGGCCAGGCCGCCCCGATCGCCGACCAGGGCGACCTGCGGGATCATGCTGATCCCCACGCCGGCCCGGACCAGCGACTGGGCGAAGACGTAGTCGGTGCCGCGGCAGGCGACCACCGGCACGTAACCGGCCAGCGCGGCGTAGTGGTCGAGGGAGTCGCCCATGTCGAGGCAGCCGTGCACCCAGCGCTCACCCGACAGCTCGGCGATCGTCACGCTGTCCCGGCCGGCGAGCGGGTGGTCGGCGGGGAACACCACGAACATCGGGTCGTCCATCAGGGGCGTCCACAGCAGACCCGAGCGGTCGCCCGGCCGGACCGGCGGTGGCCCGTCGAAGTTGTAGACGAGCGCGAGGTCGGCGGCGCCGGATCGGACCTGCGGCAGGCTCTCCTCCGGCTCCTGCTCCAGCACGGTCAGCTCGATGCCGGGCCGCTCGGTGGCGAGGCGGCGCAGCGCGGCCGGCAGCAGCCGCTGGCCGCCGCTGGTGAAGGTCGCAACGGTCAGCTTGGCGGCGCCGGCCGTTGCGAGACGGCCGAGGTCCCGCTCGGCCCGGGACAGCTCGGCGGTGACCGCCTCGGCGGTCTCCACCAGCAGCCGGCCGGCGTCCGTCAGGGTCACGCCGCGGGTGCTGCGCACGATGGCGGGCGTGCCCAGCGCGCGCTCGAGCGCGCTGATCTGCTGCGAGACGGCGGAGGGGGTGATCAGCAGCGACGCGGCCGCCCGGTTGATGCTGCCGTGCCGTGCGACCTCGGCCAGGATCTGGAGCCGGCGGACATCCATCATCAGATTTCCTTAACACGCGCCAAGCAGGTCATGACTAGTGCTTCACACCGTACCGCGCGAGTCTGGGTTCGTGAATCGTCGCGCATGGGTCCTCTTCACCCTCGTCTCCGTCCTGTGGGGCATCCCCTACCTGCTCATCAAGGTCGCCATCGAGGACCTGTCACCCGGCCTCGTGGTGGCCGGGCGGGTCGCGATCGGCGCCGTGATCATGGTGGCGATCGCCGCCCGGCGTGGATCGCTGGGTGCGCTGCGCGGCCGGATCCCGCTGGTGGCCACGGTGGCGGTGGTGCACGTCGTGGTGCCGTTCATGCTGATCACGTACGGCGAGGTGCACATCACCTCCTCGCTCACCGGCCTGCTGATCGCCATCGAGCCGGTGGCCATCGCGCTGCTGATGATGCGCACCGAGCCGCTCTCGCCGGGCCGCGTCGCCGGGCTGGCGGTCGGCTTCGCGGGGGTCGCCGTGCTGGTCGGGCTGGACGTCTCCGGTGACCGGCTGGGTCTGCTCGGCGCCGCGATGGTGCTGCTGGCGGCGCTCAGCTACGCGGTCGCCACGATCCTGGTGCAGCGCCGGGCCAAGGGCATCCCGCCGGAGGCGCTCGCGGCCGGCACCACGTCGATCAGTGCGGTGATCCTCGCGCCGCTCGGCCTGATGTCGCTGCCCGCCGAGCCGGTCGCGGCCCGGTCCTGGCTGGCGCTGGCCGCGCTCGGCATCTTCTGCACCGCCGTCGCGATGCTCGCCTTCTACGAGCTGATCGCGATCGCCGGGTCGAACCGGGCCGGGCTGGTCACCTACGCGAACCCGGTGGTCGCCGTCCTGCTCGGCGTGCTGCTGCTGAACGAGCCGGTGGGCGTGGGCACGGTCGCCGGGTTCGCCTTGGTCGTCACCGGCTGCTGGCTGTCCACCCGACCGCGCGCGTCGACGATCACGTCAGCAGACCGTCCGCGCGAAGGTCGGCCCAGAGTGCGGGCTTGACGGGTACGCGGGACATCCGCACCGCGTCCTCGACCTCCGCCGGGGAGCGCGCGCCGACGAGCACGCTCGCCACGGCCGGATGGGTCAGCGGGAACTGGATGGCCGCCGCGCGCAGGGGCACGCCGTGCCGGGCGCACACCGCCGCGATGGCCCGCGCCCGCTCGATCACCTCCGCGGGCGCGGGGGCGTAGTCGTAGGTCGCGTCCGGCCGCGGGTCGGCCAGCACCCCGGAGTTGAAGACGCCACCGACGATCACCGAGACGTCGCGGTCGGCGCACAGTGGCAGCAGCTCCTCGGCGCCGGACTGGTCGAGCAGCGTGAAGCGGCCGGCCAGCAGCACGCAGTCGACCAGGCCGGCGCGCACGAAAGCGGCCGGCATCGCGGCCTGGTTCATGCCGGCCGACACCGCCCCGATCCGCCCCGCGGCGCGCAGCTCGGCCAGCGCTGGGAACGCCTCGGCGACGGCCTGGTCGAAATGGTCGTCGGGATCGTGCACGTGCAGGATGTCGGCCCGGTCCAGCCCGAGACGGTCCAGGCTCTCCGCGTACGAGCTCAGCACGCCGGCCGCGCTGAAGTCGAAGACCGGCGTCGCCCCGGCCGGCTCCGACGGCTCGGCCCACAGCTGCTGCGCACGGTCTCCGTCGCGGCGCAGCAGCCGGCCCACCTTGGTG
>NZ_JBFAZH010001048.1:0-2704 GCF_040681735.1 Actinoplanes sp. NPDC051633
CGTACGCAGACACCTGGGACTCGTTGGCGGCGTACCAGGTTCCGCGGTGGTTCCGGGAAGCGAAGTTCGGCATCTTCGTCCACTGGGGCGTCTATTCGGTGCCGGCGTTCAAGTCCGAGTGGTACCCCCGGAACATGTACAAGCAGGGAACACCGGACTTCGAGCACCACGTCGCGACGTACGGGTCCCACACCGAGTTCGGCTACAAGGACTTCATCCCCCAGTTCACGATGGACCGGTTCGACGCGCGGGACATGGCGGCCTTGTTCCGGCGGGCGGGCGCCCAGTTCGTCGTTCCGGTGGCGGAGCACCACGACGGCTTCGCGATGTACGACGAGCCGCGCACTCGCTGGAAGGCTCCCCTTGCCGGGCCGCGCCGGGACGCCTACGGAGAACTGATCGCCGAAGCGGGCCGTCAATGGCTCGTTCCGGGAGCGTCCTCGCACCGGGCCGAGCATTGGTTCTACTTCAACGGCGGTGCCCGGTTCCCCTCCGACGTCCTCGACCCCGAGTTCGCCGACCTGTACGGGCCGGCCCAGCGGGAGGAGACCAGTCCCAACGAGGCTTTCCTCGAGGACTGGCTGCTCCGTACCGTGGAGATCATCGATCGGTACCGGCCGCAGGTCCTCTGGTTCGACTGGTGGATCGAGACACCCGGTTTCGAGCCGTACCTGCGCAAGCTGGCCGCCTACTACTACAACCGCGCGGCCGAGTGGGGGCGCGGGGTTGTCATCCAGCACAAGCACAACGCCTTCCCTGCCGGGACGGCGGTGTTCGACGTCGAGCGGGGCGGCTTGGCGGGGGTGCGAGACGAGCCCTGGCAGAACGACACCTCGGTGTCCCGCAACTCGTGGGGGTGGATCGACGGGCACGACTACAAATCAGTACGTGACATCATCGACGAGCTGATCGACGTCGTCGCCAAGAACGGCTGCCTGTTGCTGAACGTCGGCCCCAAACCCGACGGCACGGTGCCCGAACGCGAGCGTGAACTACTCGAGGGTGTCGGCGACTGGCTGAACGTCAACGGCGAGGCCATCTACGGGACCTCGCCCTGGGTGGTTCCGGGCGAAGGGCCGACCTCCGTTCCCGAGGGTTCCTTCACCGACGGGTCGCCGCTGCGCTTCACCTCTCGCGACTTCCGCTTCACCCAGCACGTCTACCCCACCGAGACCTATGTGTACGCGATGAGCACGGCCTGGCCGGAGGACGGCATCGCCCGCATCACCACACTCGGCAACGCCTCCGGCGTCGCGGTGGCCGGCGTGCACGAGGTGACGCTGCTCGGCGACGGCAAGCCGCTGGAGTTCCGGCGCACCGACCAGGCGCTCGAGGTGCAGCTGCCCGGCCGGCCGCCGTCGGCGCTGGGCCCCGTTCTGCGGATCGTCTCGAGCGCCCCGGAGCCGCAGCGCCGGAGCGGCTGGGTGCACAACGACTGAGCCGGGTGCGGCGGCCGGGTCAGCGGCCGCCGAGCCCGGACAGAGCGATTCCACGGACCAGATATTTCTGCAGCGCGATGACCAGCGCGATAGTGGGCACCATCGCGATCGTGGACGCCGCCATCAGGAGCTCCCAGCGCTGGCCCTGCTGGCCGAGGAAAAGTTGCAAGCCGAGCGGCACGGTCATCCTGTTGGTGTCGCTGATGGTGATCAGCGGCCACAGGAAGCTGTTCCAGTAGTTGACGAAGGTGAACACGGCGAGCACGGCCAACGCCGGGGTGGAGACCGGGATGAAGATCCGGCTCAGGATGCGGAGGTGGCCGCACCCGTCGAGCTTGGCGGCCTCCTCGAGCTCCTTCGGCACGGTGAGGAAGAACTGTCGCAGCAGGAAGGTGCCGAACGCGGTGAACGCCCACGGAAGGATCAGCGCCTGGTACGAGTTGACCCACCCGATCTCCTTCATCACCAGGAACATCGGAATCACGATGACCTCCTGCGGCACGATCAGCGTGCTCAGGTACAGCACGAACAGCCCGCCGCGAAACCGGAAGTTGAGCCGCGCGAACGCGTACCCGGACAGTGCCGAGGCCACCAGGGTGATCGCCGTGCCGACCGAGGCCACGAAGAGCGTGTTGAGGATGAACCGGCCGAACGGCAGGAAGTTCCAGGCCTCCGCGAAATTGCCCCACATGACGCTGGAGCCGAACGGCTTGGGCGGCACGGTGAAGACCTCGGCGCTGGGCTTCAACGCGGAGAGCACCATCCAGATGATCGGCACCAGGAACAGCAGCGCGACCAGCGACAGGAACGTCTGGGAGAGGATCGTGCGGACCGTACCGGCACGGGAACGCCGGACCATGGGCGCGGGCGCCGCCGCAGGCGCCGGGTCGGGCAGATGGACTCCGGTGGCGCTCGAGGTATCACTGGTCATAGTGCACCCACCTCTTCTGCCCGACGAACTGCACGATGGTGATGATCAGGATGATCACGAACAGGATCCACGCGATGGCCGAGGCAAGGCCCAGCTTGTAGAACTGGAAACCCTGCTCGTACAGGTACACCACCATCGTGGTGGTGGCATTGCCGGGCCCGCCGCCGGTGAGGACGTACGCCTGGGTGAAGACCTGGAACGACGAGATCAGCGTGAGTACGACGGCGAAGAAGATCGATGGTGTGATCAGCGGCAGAACGATCCGGAAAAAGCGCGCGGACGGGCCTGCTCCGTCGATCGTCGCGGCCTCGGTGAGGCTGCTCGGAACGGCGTC
>NZ_JBFAZH010001049.1:0-2704 GCF_040681735.1 Actinoplanes sp. NPDC051633
GCGAGGACAGCAGTGCCATCGGCCCGAGCCAGGCGCCGACCAGGGCGTTCAGGCTGGCGGTCGTCAGCACGGCCGACGCCGCCAGCGCGAGCGCCAGATCAAACCCGAAGACCAATGCGATGCGTACGAGCAACAGCAGCCGGCCGGACGTCGGCGTGGCCGCGACCAGTTCGGCGGCCGGGTCGCGGCCGGACCGGTAGGTGCCCGCGATGCCGGCGGCGGCGACGATCGGCGTGATGAGGGCCAGCACGAGGCCGGCGCCGACCGTGGTCTGCAGCAGCACCATCACCACGCCGAGCGCCATCACCAGGGCCGAGGCGACGGGTACGGCCGGCCGGATCAGCCGCGCCTCGGCGACCACGAGCGCGGCGACCCGCCTGATCGGGTGACTGTCGAGGGGCGGCCCGGCGGGTCCCTCGAGCGCGCTCCGGGTGAGCACCGTGCGTACCATCCGGGCCGGATCCGGTGTCGGGGCGCCCGGCGCGGCGGCGTCCGCGATCACCCGCCAGGCGGCGAGGTCGGCGCGGCAGTGCCGGCAGCCGGCGAGATGGGCGCGGACCCGCTCGAGCTCCGCGCCGGTCAGCGAGCCGGCGGCATAGGCGGGCAGCCACTCCTTCATTCGGACACCTCCTGAGCGGTGAGCTGGGCGGCGACGGCGGCCCGGGCATGGTGGAGCCGGCTCTTCACCGTGCCGACGGGGATCGCGAGCACCTCGGCGACGTCGGCGAGCGGCAGCCCGGCGACGAACACCAGCGCGATCACCTCCCGGTGGTGATCGGGCAGCAGGTCGATGGCCGCGGCCACCGGAGTGCCCCCGGCGGCGGCGATCGCCAGCTCTTCGGGCCCGGCGCCCTGATCGGCCCGGTCGAGCAGGTCGGCCGCGGCGGGCAGCGGAGCGGCCCGCAGGCGCAGCCGGTTGTGGGCCTGCCGGCGGGCGACACCGAAGAGCCAGGTGGTGACCTTGGCGCGCCCTTCGAAGGCGCCGGCCGACCGCCACACGGCGAGCATGGTGTCCTGCAGGATCTCCTCGGCGACCATCCGATCCCCGGCGAGCCGGAGCAGATAGCCGAACACCGCCCCGGCGTGCCGCTCGTACAGCAGGGCCAGAGCGCCGGCGTCCCCGGCGGCGACAGACCGCAGCAGGTCATCGTCACCGCCGGCCGCCCGCCGAGCCATCCGTCCACCCCCTCGCCTCAAGGTAGGTAGCACCGGCGAGCACGGATGGTTCACGGCCACGCGTGGGA
Organism: Actinoplanes sp. NPDC051633; assembly: GCF_040681735.1. Lineage (NCBI taxonomy): Bacteria > Bacillati > Actinomycetota > Actinomycetes > Micromonosporales > Micromonosporaceae > Actinoplanes > Actinoplanes sp. NPDC051633. The sequence continues at coordinate 1,245 of NZ_JBFAZH010001049.1, forward strand.
CGATGCCGTCGTGGACCCTCAACGAGGTGGCGTCGTGATCTGAGACGTGGACGGCACTCTGATCCCGGCCGACCTGCGTTGGTTACGCCGAGCCATTGCGAAGACGTACGATCTTGAGCAAGGAGCCGTGACCTTTCCGGCCAAGAAGGTGCATGGATACACCGACGAGTCGATCGTCGTTGACGCGGCCCTGGCGTCAGGAGTCCCGGCCGACGTGGCGGAAGACGGGATCTCCCGCTTTCACGACGTCATGGCCGGTGTGATGGATGAAGGACGCGATGAGCTCCGGCGAGTTCAGCCTCCCTACCCCGGGGCGGCCGAGTCCATCGTCGGGGTGCGCCGTCAGGGGTTCACGCAGACGGTTCTGACCGGCAACATCCGTGTGGCCGCCGAGGTCAAGCTGCGGACTCTCGGATTGGACGCCGGCCTGGACCTCGACATCGGCGGATACGGCTCCGATGACCGCGACCGATTCCGGCTGCCGGACGTGATCGCCGGACGCTTCGCTCGAGCGTTCGGGAGCCCGCTGCGGCCGGACAAGGTGGTCGTCATCGGAGACGCTCCTAATGACATCGCCTGCGCACGCCACGCCGGCTTCTGGGCGGCGGTGGTGACCCACCGGGCGAGCAGAGACGAACTGGCTGCGTGCCATCCAGACGTGATACTGGACCGGCTGGATCCGAGCGAGGTCGTGGCCGCCGTCACCTCCTTGGCCCGGCACGGCGGCGGAGCGCCGGCCGGCTAAGCCGCGGCCATACGACTGTCCAACTGGCGCACGACCGGCTCGGCGTCCCACCGGGCCAGCCGTTGACGTGCAGCCCGGGCGCGGGCGATACCTCGGTGATTGCCGATCTGTTGCAGCTGGTCATAGGCATCGCCGAGGATGGCACAGCTCTGTTCGAGCTCACCCAGGTCCGCGTATGAGCTGGCAAGGTCGACAGTCGCCGCGAGCACGACGTTGATTTTCTCCCGGTTACCGCCCAACTTCTCGATCACTGCCTCGAGAATCGCGACCGCCTCCGCGGGCTCGTTCAGCAGCAGGTGGCACGTACCTTCGTAAACCGGCAAGCGGTGACTGCCCCAGTCGCTGTACAACCCGGTGCAGTCCTCCGGATCGATCTCTCGGCGACTGCGCCTCGGGCAGTGTCGAGCGCGAGCCTGGACTCGTTGCGAAGCTGAAGCGCGGCATACGTCTGGGCCTGCTCGGCGGCGATTCTCGCTCGCGCCGGCGCAGTGAGGTATTCCGATACCGCGGCGGCTTCTTGAAGAAGTCGTAGGCCGGTCATGACGTCGCCGCCGGTGTCAATCAGGGTGGACGCGTCGGAGTGAAGATTGCTCTCGAAGATCCTCGCCGTGGCACCGAGGCGCCGGCTGTTCAGCTGGTCGGCCAGCTTCCGAGCGTAGGAGCAGTGCGCGAGCGCCATCGAGCGGACACCCTGAGCACTCCAAAGTCGGCTCGC
>NZ_JBFAZH010001050.1:0-2702 GCF_040681735.1 Actinoplanes sp. NPDC051633
CCATGCCCATCGCCACGCTGCTGATCCCGGAGTCGAGCACGTCGGCCGCCGGGTCGCCGGCGTGAATCGCCTCGGCGGCCGACCGGACCAGCTCCTCGTACTGCTCGGGGGTGCCGGCCCAGTACTGCTGCGCGTTGACCTCGTTCTCCACTGCGTACTTCGCGACGCCGTAGGGGCGGTAGCGCTTGACCAGCGAGGTCACGAACTGCTGATAGGCGGTCAGGTCGAGGGGCATCGCGGACTCGGTCTTGCCGGCCTGGCCGCGGGTGTGCCGCGCGGTGCCGCCGGTGGCCCAGCAGACCCCGACGCGGATCTTCAGGCCCAGGCGGATGCCGAGGTCCTTCGAGCGCTGGGCGATCCGGTCGAGCGCGGCCCAGTCCGGGTTGCCCCGGGTCTTCTCGACGTCGCACCAGCTGAGCTCGTAGTAGGTCGCCGAGCCGCGCAGCTTGCGCAGGTAGGGCTCGAACTGCGCGTAGCGGTTCCAGTCCCAGTGCGCGCCGAAGAGCGTGTCGCCCGTGGTCACCGCCGGCGCCGGGGTGGCGCTGGGGGAGGGCCGCGGGGACGGCGCCGACGTGCAGCCGGCCAGCAGGAGAACCAGCAGGACCGCGAGTCGTCTCATCGGTAGCCCAGCTCCTTGAGCATGGGCCCGGAGAAGACGCGGACCAGCAGGCGCAGGAACGGGTCGAGCTCCCGCCGATAGGTTCCCACCCGGGAAGCGTAGATGGCCGTGTCGGTGCCGGCCGCGGCGCGCCGCTGATCCGCCTCGACCGTGTACTTGGCCGCCACGTCGTGGGAGCCGTCGGCGTACTCCAGCACGCTCTCCTCCCACTCCTCGCCGAGGAACTCGAACAGCGCCCGCAGCGACTTGTCCGGATCGCGGACCGCCTCCTCGTAGCGCAGCTCGTGATACTGCCCCGCGGGCAGCGCGGCCCCGAACGCCCGCGCCGTGCGGATGTAGCGCGGCCACTTCACCACGCACTTCACCGCCGACCAGTAGCCGAACCGTTTCCGGTGCGACACCACCACGTCGCGGCCGTCGCGGATCACGTGCACGATCTGCGCGTCGGGGAACACCTCGGTCACGAAGTCGATCGACAGCGCGTACAGCGGGGTCTTGTCCGCCCAGCGCGCCTTCCCCCGCGCCCGCGCGTAGTCGGCGTGCACCCCGCCGAAGAAGTCCGCGATCCGGCGCAGCCAGTCCTCGCGGGAGAAGCCGAACCGGGCCAGCCGCGGCCAGTCCCGCCGCTCGTCCACGATCCGCCGCAGGTCGGGCAGGAAGCGGGTCTCTGGGCCGCAGCTGATCCGCGAGTGCGAGTCGAGCACCAGCCGCAGCATCGTCGTTCCGGACCGCTGGCAGCCGACCAGGAAGATGGGGCTATCCACGGGCACCCACCAACAGGCGCGCGGTCAGCGCGTCGCAGAGCTCCCGCACGCGCGGATCGATCGGCAGCCGCGGGCGGGGCGGCCCGGCGCTCACCGAGGCGGCGAACGACGGCCGGTACGGCAGACCCATGAACCTGCACACCTGCTCGGCAACGGCGGCGGGATCGGCGACCATGCGGCCGTACGACACCAGCAACACGTCGTCCCGCTGGTCCAGGCCGAGGTCGAAGTACAGCTCGTTGCGCAGGCACCAGAACAGCGCCGCGCCCGTGTGCGGGTCCATCGTCTCGAGGTCGAACCCGTCCAGCCGCGCCGGGTCGATGCCGCCGGCCTGCCAGATCGAGGTGTCGCCGGCCGCGATCGCCCGCAGCGCCCGCAGGTTGGCGTCGCCGAACTTGGCAACCTCGGAGCGCGCCCGGTCGTCCACGTCACGCCACATCCACAGCGCCCGCGCGCCGGGGGAGAGGGCCAGCAGATCCGCGACCCGGTGGCTGTCGCAGAGCGGCTTCACCAGCACGACGAGGTGGCGGCTGCGGCCGAGCACGTCGAGGAGCACGTCGTCGCCGCGCAGCCGGAACCGGTGGAACAAGCCGCGGTCGTTCTCGTTGCGCGCCTCCACCTCGGGCGCCTCGTCGAGCCCGCGGACCAGCATGTTCGTGCCCGAGCGCTGAAGTCCGACGAGGTAGACCGCCCGCGCGGCCCCGGGCGGCACGCCGTGTGCCTGCCGCCAGCGGGCCTTGGTCCACGCCGTCCGGATGCGCACACGCGGGTCCAATCGGTCCTCCGCGATCAGCCGGCGCAGGCCCTCCGTGCGGGCCCACCGCACGTGCCGCACGACCCGTCGCGCGAACCAGCGCAGCGCGGACGGCTCGGCGGACTGCTGGGCGGCCACGGGGATCCTCCTCGATGCGGTGGGAACGAGCAGGCGAATGCTAGCGTGACCGCGCTCGATGCCGTGACACACATGACAGGTCTGGAAACATATGCGCGTCCTGCACGTGAACAAGTTCCTCTACCGCCGCGGCGGCGCCGAGGGGTACATGTTCGACGTCGCGCGCCTGCAGGAGCGCGACGGCGACGAGGTGGCCTTCTTCGGGATGGAGCATCCCGAGAACGACGACATGCCGTATCGGCGGCACTTCCCGTCGCACGTGGACCTCTACCGCGACAGGGTCGCTGCCGCGGGCCGGATGATGTGGTCCTCGTCCGCCCGCAGGGGGCTGCAGCGGGTGGTCGCGGACTTCCGGCCCGACGTCGTGCATCTGCACAACGTGTATCACCAGCTGTCGCCGTCCGTGGTCGCCGCCGCCCGCGCGGCC
>NZ_JBFAZH010001051.1:0-2700 GCF_040681735.1 Actinoplanes sp. NPDC051633
ACATGTGTATCAAGGCTTAGAATACCAAATAAAGCACTCAGAAGGCTTTGTAGCGTTTTTGTGGCATTTAGGATATATCATACCTTATTTAATGAACGACGAGATCGAGGAGCGGGTCGCCGCCCTCGAACCGCGGGCCAAGCCGCCGGCCACGGAGAAGACGGAGAAGAGCGCCGAGAAGCACACGGAGCAGGGCACGGAGACGAGCGCGGAGGCCGCGGCGCCGGTACCGGAGGCGATGGCGCCCGCGCGGGCCGCGACCAGCGACGTGGACGAGTTGCTGGACGCGATCGGCGAGGCGCACGCCCGGTTCGCCCCGCTGCGCGGCGGAGGCGTCGAGCTGGACCGGCTGCACCGCTTCGCGGACGCGCTGGCCGATCAGCTGCGCTCGGACCGGCCGGAGGCGGTGCGTGCCGCGCGGTCCACCGCGATGCGGCTGGCCGGCGAGTTCGGGTTGCTGTCGCGCCGGCTGTCCGATGTGGTGGAACAGGTCGAGCGCGAGCTGGACGAGGTGCGCGGCCGGGCCGAGCGGCTGCGCCTGGTCACCGCGTCGAGCATCTTCACCGGGCTGCACCGCGCTGTGCGGGACGCCGCCGAGGCGCAGGGCAAGCGGGTGCGCTTCGAGGGCCGCGGCGGGGACCTGCGGCTCGACCCGCACGTGCTGGGGCTGGTCAGCGGCGCGTTCCTGCACGTGGTGCGCAACGCGGTCGCGCACGGCATCGAGCCCGCGGACGACCGCGCGGCGGCCGGCAAACCCGCGGAGGGCACGGTGGTCGTCGAGGTCGAGCGCCGGGGGCGCTACGCGGCGTTCCGGTGTACGGACGACGGCCGCGGTTTCGACCTCGCCGCCGTCCGCCGGGCCGCCGAGGCGCGTGGCCTGCTGATGCCCGGCAGCACCGAGCCGGACGAGGCGACCCTGGTGGATCTGATCCTGCGCGGCGGGATCACCACTTCGGCCACGGTGACCGAGGTGTCCGGGCGCGGCATCGGCCTGGACGTGGCCCGGGACGTGGCCGACCAGCTCGGCGGTGAGGTCGCGGTCCGCACGGAGGCGGTACGTGGGGCCACAGTGGAGCTCGTCGTGCCGCTGGCCCTGCTGTCGTTGCACGGGCTCGTGGTGGAGGCGGCCGGCGGCGTGGCGACGGTGCCGCTGGACGCCGTGCGGACGTGCGTACGCCTGCAACCGGAGCAGGCCGCGGCGGCCGCGGCGGCCGGCCGGATCGCGCACGACGGTCAGGCTCTGCCGTTCCTGCCGCTGGCCCGCGCCCTCTACTCCGGCGCGACGGTGCCGGACACGGCGGGCCCCGGGGTCGCCGTGATCGTGGCCGCGGACGCCGAGGCGGTGGCGGTCGGCGTCGACCGGCTGACCGGCACGTCGACGCTGGTGGTGCGCCCGCTGCCGGAGCTGGCCCCGGCCGCCGCGGTGATCGGCGGCGTCTCGATGGATCTGGACGGCAACCCGCGGCTGGTGCTGGACGCGCACGGCCTGGTCGCCGAGGCGACGCGCGGTGGCGTCCTCGACGGCGCCGGTCCGGCGGCGCCGGTCGTCCGGCGGCTGCCGATCCTGGTCATCGACGACTCGCTGACCACCCGGATGCTCGAGCGCAGCATCCTGGAGTCGGCCGGGTACGAGGTGGAGCTGGCCGCCTCCGGCGAGGAGGGCCTGGAGAAGGCGCGGTCCCGCGAGTTCGCGCTCTACCTGACCGACATCGACATGCCCGGCATCGACGGCTTCACGTTCGTCGCCGAGACCCGCGCCGACCCCGCTCTGCAGCACGTGCCGGCCATCCTGGTCAGCTCGCGGGCCGGCGCCGAGGACCGGCAGCGCGGCGTGGACGCGGGGGCCAGCGCGTACGTCGTCAAGGGCGAGTTCAACCAGGAGGAGCTGCTGGCCCACATCCGGAGGCTGGTGCCCGCATGAGCAGAGCCACCAGGGCGACTTCGACGAGGGCGACTTCGACGCACTGCGAGGGACGACCGTGATTCGAGTGCTCGTGGTCGAGGATTCCGCGACGATGCGGCATCACCTGCGCAACGCGCTGGCCGCCGACCCTGAACTGCAGGTCGTCGGCGAGGCGCTGGACGGCGGGCAGGCGGTCGAGCTCTGCGGGCGGCTGCGGCCCGACGTGGTCACGATGGACATGATGCTGCCCACGATGAGCGGGCTGGCCGCCACCGAGCACATCATGGCCGACTTCCCCACCCCGATCCTGGTGGTGTCCTCGGCCGACCGGCGCGAGCTGTACAGCACCTACAACGCGCTCGCGGCCGGTGCGGTCGACGTGATGGAGAAGCCCCGCGGCGACGCCTCCGACGCGGGCTGGGAGCAACGGCTCTGCGCGTCGGTGCGACTGGTGTCGCGGATCCGGGTGATCACCCATCCACGGGCCCGGCTGGTGCGCCCGGTGCCGGTTCCCAAGACGCCGGTCCTGCGGTCCACCACGGACAGTGGTCTGCGGTTGCTGGCCCTGGGTTCGTCGACCGGCGGCCCGGGCGCGCTCACCGAGCTGTTGCGGGCGCTCCCCGCCGGGTTCCGGACGCCGGTGCTCAGCGTCCAGCACATCGCGGCGAGCGAGCCGTTCGCGGTGGCGTTCTCCGACTGGCTGGCCGACCAGACCGGGCGCAGCGTGTCCTACGCCGTGGACGGGATGCTGGTGAGCGGCCTCGCCGGTCGGGTGGTGCTGGCGCCGCCGGACCGGC
>NZ_JBFAZH010001052.1:0-2701 GCF_040681735.1 Actinoplanes sp. NPDC051633
ATGCCAGAAGTCGGTATTGATCCCGCCGCGCGGCCGGCAGCAAGGACGGGCTGACCCAGCCGTTCTCGGCCGGGTTGATCGTGACGCCCGGCGGCACGATCTCGTCGACGCGGTCGAGCACGTCGTCGGAGAGGACGACATCGGCCGCGGCGAGCTGTGACTCCAGGTGCTCCATGGTGCGCGGGCCGATGATCGGCGCGGTGACGGCGGGATGGCGCAGCACGAACGCGATCGCCAGCTGGATCAGGGTGAGGCCGGCGCCGTCGGCCAGCTCGGACAGCCGCTCGACGGCATCCAGCTTGCGCTGGTTCTCCGGCAGGGACAGGTCGAACCGGTTGGCCAGGCGCTGCCGCGCGACCGACATCGGCCCCTCCTGGGCGTCCTTGCGGTAGCGCCCGGAGAGCCAGCCGCCCGCGAGCGGGCTGTACGGAACGACCCCCATGCCGTACCGCTGGGCGACGGGCAGGACCTCGTTCTCGATGTTGCGGACGAGGATGTTGTACGGCGGCTGCTCGGTGACGAACCGCTCCCGGCCGCGCTTCTCGGCCACCCACTGCGCCTCCACCGTCGTGGAGGGCGGGAACGTCGAGTGCCCGATGTAGCGGACCTTGCCCGCGCGGACGAGATCGGTGAGCGCGCCCAGCGTCTCGTCGAGGTCCACGGCCGGGTCCCAGCGGTGGATCTGGTAGAGGTCGATCCAGTCGGTGCCGAGCCGGCGCAGGGAGTCCTCGACCTCCCGGACGATCCAGCGGCGCGAGTTCCCGCGATGGTTCGGGTCGTCGCCCATCGGCATGTTCGCCTTGGTGGCCAGCACGATGTCGTCGCGGCGCCCGGCCAGCGCCTTGCCCACGATCTCCTCCGACTCCCCCGCCGAGTAGACGTCGGCGGTGTCCACGAAGTTGATCCCGGCGTCGAGCGCGCGGTGGATGATCTTGATGCTTTCGTCGTGGTCCCTGGTGCCCCACGCGCCGAACATCATCGTGCCCAGGCACAGCTTGCTGATCGAGACACCGGTGCGGCCCAGCGGACGTCGTTCCATCGAAGGCTCCTTGCGGTCGGCGCGGTTCAGGTGTCACAGCCAACCCTGGATCGCGGGGCGGCCGGGAGTGAAGGCCGTTACGGGTACTGCCAGAACCTCCCAGCGCCGAATCGCCGGACGTACCGTCCAACACATGGACCACCGCAGTGAGACCCGCGACTTCCTCACCACGCGCCGGGCTCGCATCACCCCTGAGCAGGCCGGATTGCCGGTGTACGGCGGCACGCGGCGGGTCGCCGGGCTGCGCCGCGAGGAGGCCGCGATGCTCGCGGGGGTCAGCGTCGACTACTACACCCGGCTGGAGCGCGGCAACCTCTCCGGTGTGTCCGAGAGCGTGCTGGAGTCGCTCGCCCGGGCGCTGCGCCTCGACGAGGCCGAGCGCGAGCACCTCTACGACCTGGCTCGGCAGGCCAACACCGGCTCGCGCGCGACCCGGCGCCGCACCACCCCGGACATCCGGCCCGGCGTCCAGCAACTGCTCGACGCGATGACCGGCGCCCCGGCCTATGTCCGCAACGGCAGGCTCGACGTCCTCGGCGCCAACCACCTCGCCCGCGCCGTCTTCGCACCGGTGTTCCAGGGCGCGGCGGCCCGGCCCAACCTGGCCCGGTTCGTCTTCCTCGACCCGGCGTCGCAGGAGTTCTACCGCGACTGGGAGCAACTGGCCCAGGACGTCGTGGCGCTCCTGCGCGGCGAGGCCGGTCGCGACCCGTACGACCGCGCCCTGACCGATCTGATCGGCGAGCTGTCCACGCGCAGCGAGCCGTTCCGCACGTGGTGGGCCGCGCACGACGTGCGACAGCACCGGACCGGGGTCAAGCGCTTCCACCATCCGCTGGTCGGTGACCTCACGCTCGCGTACGAGTCGCTCGACCTGACCGCGGACCAGGGCCTGCGGCTCAACGCCTACAGCGCCGAACCGGGCTCTCCCGACCAGGACGCCCTCAACCTGATCGCCAGCTGGGCGGCGAACGCGGTCGGACCCGCGGGGTCAGGTCGGTGACAGGCCCGCGTCGGCGAAGACGTGCGTGGCCAGGGCCGAACCCAGGAAGCCCACGAAGGCGTCCGCGCCGACCTTGTTGATCCCGGTCGTCACGCGGACGGCCGTGTACTCGTCCGCCATCCGCAGGGCCTCGGTGAAGTCGACGGCGCGCAGGCCGTCGCCGGCCGCCACCACGTCGGTGCGGTGGACGATGGCCGCATCGGCCGCGCCCGCGCGCACCCGGGTCAGGGCGGCCGGCGGGTCGGCCTCGGAGCTCGCGGGACGCACGTCGACGGCCGCGGCGCTCAGCGCCGCCCGGCCGGCCCGTCCGCACGGGGTGGTCTCGGCGCACAGCGCCAGGCGTGCGCCGGCCAGATCGGCGACCCCGGCGATCTTGCGGGTGCTGCCGGGCACGGCGATGACGATCGGGTTGCGGGCGACGACGACGGGTTTTCCGCGTACGTGCCCGGTGGTGACCAGGCTGCTGGTGGCGGCGTCGGCGGAGACGAACACGTCGACCGGAGCGCCGTCGCGGATGTGCCGGGCGTGCTCGGTGCCGTCGCCGTATTCGAGAGCGACCCGGGCTCCGGGGAAAGCTTCCTCGAATTTGGGCACGAGCTGGGTCAGCGTGCCGCGCAGCTCGTCGGCGGCGTGTACGACGACCATGCCGCCTGGGGCGC
>NZ_JBFAZH010001053.1:0-2690 GCF_040681735.1 Actinoplanes sp. NPDC051633
GTCGCCGTTCACCAGGGACGCGGCGTGCCCGTAGGCGATCCACCGTCTCGGCTGGCCCGCTTCGCGCTGCCGGCCGAGACGGTGGATCGCCTGCGGGCACACGGCATCCTCTACGACCGCGACCGTGATGGCGGTGAGCTGCTGCACCTCTACACGCCCGTGTACGGCGGGCGGGTGTTCTTCGAGATCGTGCAGCGCCGGGCCGGCTACGACGGCTTCGGCGAGGCGAACGCCCCGGTGCGGATGGCCGCCCACCGCCACCTCAGGTTGCTCAGAGCTTCTGCAGCTGAGTGACCACCATCGCGATCGCGAAGAAGCCGTAGAAGCCGATTGCCAGCGCCAGCCCCACCAGCCGCCAGCCGCGCAGCCGGATCGCCTCCGGCAGGTTCCGCGTGTTGAGCCGCACCAGGAGGATCGAGTAGAGCAGCGTGACCACCGACGCCGCACAGGTCGACACGATCAGCAGGCCCAGCGGCTGGGTGAAGCCGGCCAGCAGGATCGCCGAGCCGAGCAGGATCTCCCCCCACACCACGGCCAGATAGAGCCGCGACTCGGTCCACCGGGCGGAGCCGGCCAGGTAGTTGCGGCGGACGAAGTCGCTGGCAACCCGGCCGATCACGTCGAGCAGGCCCATCGCGGCGGCCCACAGCGACACCGCGGCGATCGCGAAGAACAGCAGCTTGAGCCACCCGCCGACCTGCGCGGCGAGGACCTCGCCCTCGATGCGCAGGAACGACGGGTCGTTCTTGACGTCGTCGCGGCCGAAGAGCGTGTCGTACGCGAGCAGGCTCATCACCGTGATGGTGATGAAGCAGACCAGCAGGAACGCGAACGCGTGCTCGATGTTGGCCCGCTTCCACCACACCTGCCACCGGCCGAGGTTGGCCTCGTCCTGCGGGAAGTCGTACCGGGCCGCGCCGGCCGCCTCCTCCTGGCCGGTGATCGGCGAGATCAGCCGGGGCACGTGCGCGCCCATGCCGTATCGCTTGTCGCGGATCCAGTTGCTCAGCACCAGGTTGTGCACGCCGCCCGCGCCGGCCGCACCGATCGCGCTCAGGATCAGCGTGAACGTGACGCCCTCGGGGATCTGCCCGAAGCCGGTCACCGCGGCCTTCGCGCCCTCGCCCCAGGTGGACGCCGAGATCACGAACACCACCACGACCGCGATGAAGAACAGCGTGAGGCCGACCTTGACGATCTCGACGCGCTCGACGGTCTTGTAGATCACCTTCGACGCGGACAGCAGCACGCCGATGATCACCAGGGTGGCGACCGTGATCCACACCGGGTCGCCGCCGCCGACCAGATAGGTGAACACCGTCGAGCCGCTGGTCGCCCAGCCGGGCCACACGTACTGGAAGGCGCCGGCCAGGCAGATGATGATCCCCCAGCCCTTCCACCAGGAGGAGAAGCCGGCCACGGCCGTCTGGCCGGTGGCGAGCGTGTAGCGCTCGATCTCCATGTTGATGACGAACTGCACGAGCAGCGTGGTGATGGCCAGCCAGAGCAGGCCGAGCCCGCCGATCGTGGTCAGGTAGGGCCAGAGGATGATCTCGCCGGCCGCGAGGCCGATGCCGACCGCGACCACGCCGGGGCCGACCATGTTGCGCAGGGACATCGGCTCCGGCAGGTCGCGGGTCTCAACGTCGTTCGTTTGCGATAGGGGACGGCTCATCGGGGACTCCCTGGAGAAGCAGGGTCAGATGGGTGAGCATGCGCGCGGTGTCGGGGGTACGGCCGGTGAAGAGCTGAAACGCAGCGGCCGCCTGGAACACACACATCGCCGTGCCGCCGAGGGCCCGCAGGCCGTGCGCCCGCGCGCTGCGCAGCAACCGGGTCTCGACGGGCATGTAGACGATGTCGACGACCCACATCCGCGGGTGCAGCAGGCCGGCCGGGAGCGGTGGCCCCGGGTTCGCCCGCATGCCGACCGGGCTCGCGTTGACCAGACCGTCCGCGGCGGCGAGCGCGGCCGGCAGCTCGGCCGGTGGCGCCACCGCGATCCGCTCCAGCTCGAACCGGGTGCTCAACGCCTCGGCCAGCAGACCCCGCCGGTCGGCGTCGGGGTCGACCACGGTGAGATGCCGTACCCCCGCGCCCAGCTGAGCGAAGGCACACGCGGCGCCCGCGCCGCCCGCACCCAGCTGGACCACGCGATCGACCGCCGCGCCCGGCAGGCCGCGCCGGAACGCCTCCGCGAAGCCGAACGCGTCGGTGTTGTGGCCGACCCGCCGACCGCCGGCGAAGACGACGGTGTTGACCGCGCCGATGTCCCGGGCCTGCGGGGACAGGTCGTCGAGCAGCCCGACGACCTGCTGCTTGAACGGATGGGTGATGTTGACGCCGGCGAAGCCGGCGGCCTCGGCGCGATCGAGGAGAGGGCCGAGACCGGACTCGGCGTCGAACAGGATGTACGTGAGGTCGAGGCCGTGCGCACGCCCCTCGGCCTCGTGCAGCGCCGGCGACAGCGAGGTCTCGATCCCCGCCCCGATCAAGCCGCACCGCACCATCAGGATCAGCCGCTTTCAATGTACGAACTGGTACGTTAGTAAGCGCCCAACATCACCTGTCTGTCAAGTCACACCGTCCGGAGAACGTCGGTGGGCGTCAGCCCCGGGCCATGCCGGGGAGCGGGCATGCCGGGGAGAACTGGCGATAGTCGCGAACGTGGCCCCCGCGCACGGTGGCCA
>NZ_JBFAZH010001054.1:0-2687 GCF_040681735.1 Actinoplanes sp. NPDC051633
GCCGGAGGTCGTTGACTACTGGCGCACCGGATACGACTGGCGCCCCCTGGAAGCGGCCGTCAACCGGTACCCGCAGCACCTGACCACCATCGACGGGCAGAACCTGCACCTCCTGCACGTGCCCTCGCCCGAGCCGAAGGCCACGCCGCTGGTTCTGTTGCACGGCTGGCCCGGTGGAGTGGTCGACTTCCTCGACATCATCGGGCCCCTGTCCGATCCCCGTAGCCACGGCGGTGACACCGCCGACGCCTTCCATCTGGTGATCCCGTCGCTGCCGGGATTCGGGTTCTCCACCCCACTGGCCGGGCCGGGGATGAACGCGGCTCGGATCGCCCGGATCCTCGCGGCGCTGACGGCCCGGCTCGGGAGCCGACGGGGAGATGGACGGCCTCAGCGAGGCCGACCAGCGACGCTGGCAGCGAATGCAGAACTCCAACGACGGCTACCTGCAGTGCAACAGCAAACGCCCACAAACCGTCGGGTACGCCCTGACCGACTCGCCGGTCGGCCAGCTCGCCTGGATCGTGGAGAAGTTCCCGAGCACACCGATCCGGAGGAGGGGCTGCCGGAGGACAGCATCGACCTCGACCGCATCCTCACCGACGTGTCGATCTACTGGCTGACCGGCACGGCCGCCTCCGCCGCCCAGATCTACTACGAGGAGATCTCCGCGGGCTCACCGGGCGGCGACGACCGGGGAGACAGTGAGCAACACAGGGGACCGTGCCCACCGGCGTCCTGGTGTCCGGTCAGGACCTCACGATCCAGCCGTGGGCCGAGCGTGACCACCACATCGTGCACTGGACCGAACTCGACAAGGGCGGGCGCTTCCTCGCCATGGAAGCGCCCGAGCTCCTGGTCGACGACGTCCGGACGTTCTTCCGGAAGCTACGGTGACGGGCTGCGACGGCGTACCGAGGTAGTGCTGTCTACTCGTCGATCGCGGCCATGTTGGCGTCGTCGTGGCGTGCTCCGGCCGCCGGTCGCAGCGCGTCGAGGCGGTCGAGTTGCGCGGGGGTGAGTTCGACGGCGTCCGCGGCGGTGTTCTCCTCGACCCGGGTCACGCGGCGGGTGCCGGGATGGGAGCGATGTCGTCGCCACGGGTCAGGATCCAGGCGAGGGCGGTCTGCGCCGGGGTGGCGCCGATCTCGGCGCCGATGGCGGTGACCTCGTCGACGATGGCGAGATTGCGCTGGAAGTTCTCGCCGGTGAACCGCGGGTTGGTCTTACGCCAGTCGTCGTCGGCGAAGTCGTCGACGGTGCGGATCTGTCCGGTCAGCAGGCCGTGCCCGAGCGGTGAGTACGGAACGAAGCCGATGCCGAGTTCGCGCAGCAGCAGCAGGATCCGGCTTCCACGTCACGGGTCCACAGCGAGTACTCGGTCTGCAGGGCGGTGACCGGCTGGACGGCGTAGGCGCGGCGGATGGTCCCCAGCGACGCCTCGGAAAGGCCGAAGTGCAGCACCTTGCCTTGCGCAATGAGGTCGGCGACGGCGGCGGCGGTCTCCTCGATCGGGGTGTTGCGATCCACGCGGTGCTGGTAGTACAGGTCGATGTGATCGTAGGGGTCGCGGCCGGCTTCGGTGCGCGGCATGGCGACGGTGACGCCGGCGATGCGCTCCCAGTCGCGCCGGAAGCCCGGCGCAGGGTTGAGGAATACGAACCGGGCGTGGTTGGCGGGCCGGGTGGCGTCGCCGAACATCGCGCGTACAGCGCCTGCGCGAGAGCGTTGGCGGTGAGGACGTCGCCGCGGCCGTTGCCGACGAATGCCGGTATCTCGGTCATCAGGTCGAGGACTCGGGCGATGCTCGGGCGAATCTGTCGGACGGGCGGTTCGCGGCGGGTACGGGTGCCGGGGCCGGCGGCTCGGGCCAGGGCGGCCAGATGCTGCTGCTCGGCTTCGTCGAGGTGCAGGGCGCGGGCCACAGCGTCGAGGACGCTGTCGGAGGCGCCGGCGAGGTTGCCGCGTTCGAGTTGGGCGTAGTACTCGACGCTGACGCCGGCCAGGTCGGCGACCTCGCTACGGCGCAGACCGGGCACCCGCCCGTTGCGGTTGTAACTCGTCAGGCCGGCCTGTTCGGGGGTGACCTTTGCGCGGGGGAGCTGAGGAACGCCTTGACCTCATCGCGGTTGTCAACTCGTCCAGGCTAGGTCGATCCGATCTGATCCCAGATGCGCACCGGCTTGTCCGGACCGTCGTCGGTGTCTTTCCGTTACCCCAGCGGGTGAACGGGGATCCGTTCCTCATCCGGTCCGGATGACGACGTGGGCGCCCGCGCAGGTGACGATGGGGCCGATGTCGCGACACACCACTGGAGGCGGACATGGCGGTCGACACCAGCATCGACGGCAAACGTGACGTTACCGCGGCGTACCTCGATCGGCGCCTGCTGCGGGGAAGCGCCGTGCTCCTGACCGGTGGGTTCTTGATGTGGCTCGCGGGCGCGACTGTGGGTGCGGTCGCGGTCGCCAGCGGGTGCCGGCGCTATGTCGGGGCGATGGACGAATCGCCGGCCCACGTCGCTCGCCGCCGGTGGGCTCAGATGCGGTCCGCCACGTCCGCCGGCACCGGCGCCTGGCGCGAATACGACCAGCATGTACGGCCCCACGTTGGGCAGTGAGCCGTAACGCCGGTTCGTGCCGCACGGCTTCGGCGCAATTGCGAGTCAGATCGGAGCCAGAGTATCG
>NZ_JBFAZH010001055.1:0-2684 GCF_040681735.1 Actinoplanes sp. NPDC051633
CGCTCGCCGGATGGCGAGCGTCGTGACCGCGCACCGCCGTCAGCCGACCGCGATCCAGATGCCGTAGTCGCGGGTCGCCGTGCCGAAGTCCTGGAAGCCCAGGATCGTGTTGTTCCCGACGTAGGTGTAGCAGTTGATGCCCTTGGCGATGGCGTTGCCGCTCGCCGAGTACGAGTACACCGGGCCGCCGCTGTCCCCGCCCCGCACGGCGGGCTGACCGTTGACCTGCCGCGCCTCGACCGCGTCGCCCGGGTCGGTGTTGAACTTCTCGACCCGCAGGTTGCACACGGGTCCGCCGATGTCGCGGGCCGACGAGCCGCCCGACTGGCACAGGTACTCGCCGGGGTAGACCCAGTCCCAGCCCTCGACGTTGAGCACGGCGTTGCTGTTCAGGTCGCCGACGTACATCTGGTTGATCGCGCCGGCCGGGGTGGCGACCAGGCCGAGGTCGTGGGTGTCGTTGTCGGCGGTGAAGTTGCCGATGTACTCCCCGGCGCCGTCGTAGATGCCGTTGCCGTTGCTGCCGCAGTGCCCGGCGGTCAGCAGGAAGCGCTGGTTGGCGCCGTTGCGCACGCCGAAGCCGCCGGTGCAGCGCGACCCCTGCGAGTAGTTGATGTTGTCGCCACCGCCGGCCCAGGGCGCCCAGTCGTCGTAGCGGCTGGTGTTCACCTTCTGCCCCTGGTCGACGATCTCGACCGGCACGCCGACCTGCGGGACGGCGGCGCGGTCGAAGCCGGCCGTCACGTCCATGCCGACGACGATGCGGCTGCCGTCGACGGCGTACTTCACACGCGGCTTCTCGGCCCTCAACGCGCCGCGGACCCGGTTGCCGGCGGCCCGCAACTCGGCCAGGGAGTACGCGGCCGCGCCGACCTTGACCGCCGCCGTCGAGCGGGCCGTGGTGACAGCCCGGCGTACCCGCTCGGGCAACGCACCCTTCCACCAGAGCGCGACATGGTCGTCCTCCAGCGCGATGCCGGCGAACCCGGGGGCCGCGCCGCGCTCGAGCTCGTTCTTGATGACACTTGCGGCCTTGGCGAGTGGAACCTGCTTGAGGTATAGGTCGGGTACGGCCGCCTGCTGCGACTGCCGGTCCGAGGTGGACGGTGCTGCGAGCGCCGGGGACGCCGGGACGGCGAGGGTCACCGTCAGGGCGAGGCCGAGGGAGATTGCGCCAAGGCGCCTGATGCGGGTCATCCGGTTGCCTTTCGCCGGGCGCGCACGGGTACGAGCGCGCGTGGGGGACGTACGCGGGGTGCGGATGACATCGAGACTAATCAATAAAGCTTCTTAAATCACCCTTACTTCCACATTGATGGATGTAACTTTCCGTGCCTCCGGACGAAAGGGGCGCGTTCCCGACCGAAAGCACGCCGGACTTGACGCGGCATTCCCATCGCGTCCATTATTCCCATGCAACAGATAGGGAAAGAGCACTTTCCGGCCCGTACGAACTGAGGAAGCAACGTGCGTCTGCGTTCCCGCGCCCTCCGCGCGATCACCATGGCTGCCACCGCCGTTCTGGCAGCCGGTTCCCTGGCCGCCTGCGGTGGCGACGACGACGCGGCCGCATCCGGCAGCGGCGGCGAGGCCCCCGCCATCCGACTCGGCTACTTCCCGAACATCACCCACGCGCCGGCCCTGGTCGGCGTCAAGGACGGCCTGTACCAGCAGGCGCTCGGCTCCACGAAACTGGAGGCGAAGACCTTCAACGCCGGCCCGGCGGCGATCGAGGCGCTGTTCTCGGGGGCGATCGACGCCACGTACATCGGGCCGAACCCGGCCATCAACGGCTGGGCCACCTCGCACGGCGCCGGACTGAAGATCATCGCCGGCAGCACCTCCGGCGGCGCCGGCCTGGTGGTCAAGCCGGCCATCAACGGCCCGGCCGACCTCAAGGGCAAGAAGATCGCGACACCGCAGCTGGGCAACACGCAGGACGTCGCGCTGCGCGCCTGGCTGAAGCAGAACGGGCTGAACGCCGATCAGCAGGGCGGCGGCGACGTTTCGGTGCAGCCGCAGGACAACGCGACCGCGGTGCAGGCCTTCGCCCAGGGCGCGATCGACGGCGCCTGGGTGCCCGAGCCCAGCCTGAGCCGGATGGTGCTCGACTCCAAGGGCAAGATCCTGGTGAACGAGAAGGATCTGTGGCCGGGCGGCCAGTTCGTCACCACCCACCTGATCGTCAAGCAGGAGTTCCTGAAGAAGTACCCGGCGACGGTGAAGAAGCTGGTCCAGGGGCACGTCGCTGCGGTCAAGTACATCGCGGACAACGGCGAGAAGGCGCAGGCCGACGCCAACGCGCAGCTCGAGGCGCTCAGCGGCAAGCCGCTCAAGCCCGAGGTGCTCAAGGCGGCCTTCGCCAACCTGACCTTCACCAACGACCCGATCGCACCGTCGCTGTTCACCAGCGCCCAGCACGCCCAGGACGTCGGCCTCCTCAAGCCGGTCGACCTCAAGGGAATCTACGACCTGACCATCCTCAACGAGGTCCTGAAGGCTGACGGCCAGCCGACGGTCAGCGACGCGGCCTCCTGAGATGAGCGTGTTGACCCTCGACGCGGTCTCCAAACAGTACGGGCAGTTGCTCGCGCTGGACCGCGTCTCCCTGACCGTGGCGCCGGGCGAGTTCGTCTGCCTGCTCGGCGCCTCGGGCTGCGGCAAGAGCACCCTGCTGTCGCTGG
>NZ_JBFAZH010001056.1:0-2678 GCF_040681735.1 Actinoplanes sp. NPDC051633
GCCGCAGGTGTCCAACCTGTTCAAACGCGAGACGATGTCCGGCGAGTTCCTGCAGATCAACACCTATCTGGTACGCGAGCTCAAAGCCCGCGGGCTCTGGACCGCGCCGGTGCGCGAGCTGATCAAGCGCGCCGAGGGATCGGTGCAGGGCATCGCCGACCTGCCCGACGACGTCCGGCAGCTGTTCCGCACGGCCTGGGAGCTGCCGCAGAAGGCGCTGATCGAGTTGGCCGCCGCCCGGCAGCCGTTCGTCGACCAGTCGCAGTCGCTGAACCTGTTCCTGAGCGCGCCGACCATCGGCAAGCTCTCCTCGATGTATCTGTACGCCTGGAAATCCGGGCTGAAGACGACCTACTACCTGCGTTCGCGCCCGGCGACGCGCATTCAGCAGGCCACCGTCTCGATCGCGCCGAAGGTCGCGGCCGCCGACGAGGAAGCAGTCGCCTGTTCCCTGGAAAATCCCGAGTCCTGCGAGGCCTGCCAATGACCGCGATCCCCGAAGCACGCACGTCCACCGAGCAGCGGCCGCAGATGCTGCTCGATCCCGGCATGGATCTGACGTTGCGGCCGATGCGGTACCCGCACTTCTTCGACCGGTTCAGGGACGCCATCAAGAACACCTGGACGGTCGAGGAGGTCGACCTGCACTCCGACCTCGCCGATCTGGCCAAGCTGTCGCCGGCCGAGCAGCACCTGGTGTCGCGGCTGGTCGCCTTCTTCGCGACCGGCGACACCATCGTCGCCAACAACCTGGTCCTCAACCTGTACCAGCACGTGAACTCGCCGGAGGGCCGGCTCTACCTGTCGCGGCAGCTGTTCGAGGAGGCCGTGCACGTCCAGTTCTATCTGAACCTGCTCGACACGTACGTGCCCGACGAGAAGGAGCGGTTCGAGGCCTTCGCCGCGGTGGAGAACATCCCGTCGATCGCCCGCAAGGCGGAGTTCTGCTTCACGTGGATCGACTCGATCTACGAGATGCGCTCACTTCAGTCGCGCGAGGACCGGCGGGCGTTCCTGCTCAACGTGATCTGTTTCGCGGCCTGCATCGAGGGCCTGTTCTTCTACGGCGCCTTCGCGTACGTGTACTTCCTGCGATCCCGGGGCGTGCTGCAGGGACTCGCGTCGGGCACCAACTGGGTGTTCCGTGACGAGTCGATGCACATGGCCTTCGCCTTCGACGTGGTGGAGACGGTCCGGGCGGAAGAGCCGGACCTCTTCGACGCCGACATGGAGCAGCAGGTGAAGGACATGCTGGCCGAGGCCGTGGAGTGCGAGGTGCAGTTCGCCGAGGACCTCCTCGAGCAGGGCGTGTCCGGCATGTCCCTGGCCGACATGCGCGAGTACCTGCAGCACGTCGCCGACCGGCGGCTCGCCGTCCTCGGCATCGACGCGATGTACGGCAGCAGGAACCCGTTCGCCTTCATGGAGCTGCAGGACGTCCAGGAGCTGTCCAACTTCTTCGAACGCAAGGTGTCGGCCTATCAGGTCGGCGTCTCCGGCACGGTCAGCTTCGACGACGACTTCTGACGCGTAGGATCGGATCCAGTGTTGGTTCGCCCCCGCCCGCTGGCGGGCGGGGGCGTCGCAAGAGGGAACCCGGTGGGATTCCGGGACTGCCCCGCAGCCCAGACGGCCGCTGAGCTGCGGGCCGGTGTGTGGCAGACGCTCCGCGACGCGCGACTGGACGCCATCCCGTCCAACACCTTCTCCTACTACGACCACGTCCTCGACACGGCCGTCGCGGTCGGCGCGATTCCGGAGCGGTTCCGCCGCCTCGGACTGTCCGATCTGGACACCTATTTCGCGATGGCCCGGGGCGTCGACTCCGAGCCCGCGCTCGAGCTGACCAAATGGTTCGACACCAACTACCACTATCTCGTCCCCGAGATCGATCCCGACACCGCGTTCGAGGCCGACCCCGGCAAACCCCTCGGGGAGTACGCCGAGGCGAAGCGGCTCGGCATCGAAACCCGGCCGGTGCTGGTCGGGCCGGCCACGTTCCTGCTGCTGTCCAAGGGTTCCGGAGGCTCGGATCCGTTCGCGCGGCTGGACGACCTGGTCACCACCTACGCCGACATCCTCGCCGCGCTGGCGAAATCCGGCGTGCAATGGGTGCAGCTGGATGAGCCCGCCTATGTCACCGATCGCACCCCGGCCGAAATCGATGCCCTGCGAGCCGTCTACTCGACGTTGGGCAAATTGAACGGGCGGCCGAAGATCTTCGTCGCCACGTACTTCGGTGAGCTGGGCGACGCGCTGCCGGCCCTGCTCGCCACACCGGTCGAGGCGATCGGGCTGGATCTGTTCGCTGGTAAGGGAAACCTGGAACGGCTGGCGGGCGCCGGTCCGCTGCGCGGCAAGACTATCGTCGCCGGGCTGGTGGACGGGCACAACGTGTGGCGTACCGATCTGCGGGCCGCCGCGGTCACCGGCGCCACCGTTGCCGGGCTGGCCGACCACGTCGCCGTGTCCACGTCGTGCTCGCTGCTGCACGTACCCGTCGATCTCACCGCCGAGACCACCCTCGAGCAGGACCTGACCGCCCGGCTCGCCTTCGCCCGGCAGAAGGTCGACGAAGTCGTCCTGCTCGGCCGCGCCCTGCGGGACGGCACCGCCGATCTGCCCGCGCCGCTCCCGCCGATCCCGGACGCGTGGCGGCACGACGACGTCCGTGCCCG
>NZ_JBFAZH010001057.1:0-2678 GCF_040681735.1 Actinoplanes sp. NPDC051633
CGTGTTCCAGGCCGCGACGAGCAGATCGACCATCTGCTTGTTGCCGCCCGAACGCTCCCACATGGTGATGTCGCCGGCGGTGGCGCAGGACGTCGTGGCGGGCGCGACGGACTCGGCGACAGTCGGCTCGTCGGCGGATTCGCAGGCGCCGGCGAGCGTCAGGGTGACGACGGCAACCAGGACCGGCCCAAGGGATCGGGTCCGCATTTCATGCCTCTCTTCGTCGAGGGACACCCGGATGACCTGACTGCGGACGACCACCTTCGGCTCCGGGTTACGGGCACGGTACTCCGGTACTGCATACGAATGCAGCCATTCGTTTTCAGACTGTGCATGGTGACGCCGTTGACCGGTCGCCGGGCCGGTCCTAGCCTGGCCCGAACAGCGGCGGACGACCGCGCACCACTGATTGCACCGGCCGACTCGAGGGCTCTCTTGAGCGGCTCCTCAGTGCGCCCTGACTTTCATCCCGTAGCCCCGCCGTGCCGCCGTCCCATCACGGGCGGCCGCCAGTTGCGAAGGACATCCGATGAGCAACGTGCACCCCGCGGTCGAACACGCCCTGGAGACCGTCCCACTGAACGCCCTCACCCGTCGCCGGCTGCTTCGCGGCACCGGCCTGTTCAGCGCCGCGCTCGCCGCATCCGCTCTCACCGTCGCCAGCTGCAGCGAGCAGGCCGCCGCCGTCGACGCCATCGGCAACTTCCCCAAGACCCCGTCATGGAAGTTCGGCTTCATCTGCCACGTGACCACGAACCCGTTCTTCACGCCCACCCAGTACGGCGCGGAGGACGCGTGCAAGCTGCTCGGCGTCCAGTACCAGTGGACCGGCTCGGTCAACTCGGTGGTGGCCGAGATGGTCGACGCCACCAACACGGCCGTGTCCGCCAAGACCGACGGCATCGCGCTGGCCGTCGTCGACAAGGACGCGTTCCGCGCACCGGTGGATCAGGCGCTCGACGCCGGCATCCCGGTCGTGTCGTTCAATGCCGACGGCGCACGCGACGACCCCGGCACCAACCGGCTGGCGTACATCGGGCAGGGCCTGTACGAGTCCGGCTACGAGCTCGGCCGGCGGGCGCTGACGCAGCTGGACTCCGGCGACGTCGCCGGGTTCATCGCGACGCCCGGCCAGCTCAACATCCAGCCCCGCATCGACGGCGCACAGCAGGCGTTCAAGGACTCCGGCAAGCCGGTCACGTTCACGCCGGTCGCCACCAACGCCGACATCACCCAGGGACTGTCCATCATCGACGCCTACGTGCAGGGCCATCCGAACCTGACCGGGCTGCTCGCCGTCGACGCCGGCTCCACGCAGAGCGTGGGGCAGACCGTGGCCAAGTACAAGCTGCGCGACAAGGGTCTCAAGGTGGCCGGCGGCTTCGACCTCGTGCCGGAGACGCTCGCCGCGATCAAGGGCGGCAATCTCGACTACACGATCGACCAGCAGCCGTACCTGCAGGGCTTCCTGCCGGTGCTCGCCCTGTACCTCTTCAAACTGACCGGCGGGCTGCTGTTCCCGACGCAGACCAACACCGGCCTGCTGTTCGTCACGAAGGACAACGTCGACCCCTACCAGAACAGCAAGACGCGGTACGAAGGCTCGGACACGGCGGTGAAGCTCGTCGAGCGCACCGGCCCGATCGCTCATCCGTGACGGGCCGGGCCATGGGCATCGACACGAGCACTCCAACCGCCGAGCGGGCGGCTCCGGCACCCGCGGCCGGGTGGCCGCGTCGCGGCTGGGACGCCTTCCTGCGGCGGCGGGAGGCCAGTGTTCTGATCGTCGCGATCGGGCTCGTCGTGTACTTCCAGGCCTCGACGCCGCTGTTCCTGACGACGGACAACCTGCGCAACATCGCCCAGGCCACCGCGCCGACCGCGATCGTGGCCGTGGGCATCGTGTTCCTGCTCGTCAGCGGCGAGATCGACGTCTCGGTGGGCATGGTGGCGGCGCTCGCGCCGTACCTCATGCACTACGCGATCGACCTGTACGGCATTCCGGCCATCCCGGCGATCCTTGCGGCGCTCACGATCGCGGCCGTCGTGGGCCTCGTCAACGGGCTGATCACGACCCGGCTCCGGGTGCCCTCGTTCGTCACCACGCTGGGCATGTTCTACCTGCTGTACGGCATCCTGCTGACCACCTCGCGGGCCTACCCCGTGCCGATCCCCGAGCCGGCGAAGGGCACCATCCAGACGTGGTTCGGCGCCGGTGACTGGGCGACGCTCGGCTGGTGCCTGCTCGTCGTGGCGTTCTTCCATGTCGTGCTGACCCGGACCCGCTGGGGCTTGCACACCATCTCGGTGGGCGGCAATCTGCACGGCGCCACCGAGGCCGGCATCCGCGTCAACCGCGTGAAGGTCGGCAACTTCGTGCTCGTCAGCGTGCTCGGCGCGGTGGCCGGCCTGATGGAAGCGTTCCGCATCAACTCGATCGACCCCAACATCGGCGGGGGCACCCGCATCACGTTCACCGCGATCGCGGCCGCGGTGATCGGCGGCACCGCACTCGCGGGCGGCTCGGGCACCGTGGTCGGGGCACTGCTCGGCATGTCCGTGCTGGCGATGCTGCAGAACGGGTTCAACCTCATCGGGGTGAGCGCCAACCCGTTCTTCCTCATCCAGGGCATCGCCATCCTCGCGTCGATGATCGCCAATCAGTACCTGTCCCGGCT
>NZ_JBFAZH010001058.1:0-2677 GCF_040681735.1 Actinoplanes sp. NPDC051633
CGGGCGTTCGTCGGGCCACTGGGCGTCGACCTGCGCGTTCGGCCGGACCGCGCGGCCGCCGGACAGGGCCAGCCGGACGAGCAGCCCGCGGACCCGGGCGCCGGAGACGGGCACGACGGCGTCGCCCCGGCGCACCTCGACGGCGCCGAGCAGCGTCACGCGCAGCCCGCTCACGGTGCAATCCTCTCAGGCCGGCGCTCAGGCCGGCGCCAAGGCGGGCTCTCAGGCGGGCTCTCAGGTAGGCCGGACCCGCTCGGCGATCCGCTCGATGGCGACCAGATCGTCCGCGGTCAGCCGATCGAGGAAGTGATGCCGGACCGACTCCACGTGCGCGGGCGCGGCGTTGCCCAGCGCCTCCAGGCCGTCGTCGGTGAGCACCAGGAGGCAGCCGCGCCCGTCGGCCGGGTCGGGCTCGCGCCGCAGCAGGCCGCGCGCCTCCATGCGGGTCGCGTGGCGCGACAGCCGGCTGCGCGACCAGCCCATCTTGTCGGCCTGCTCGCCCAGGGTGCTGGTGTGGCCGGGCCGCTCCGAGAGCGTGCTGAGCACCTCGTAGTCGGCCTCGGACAGCCCGACCGCCGCCAGGTCGCGCGCGGTGCCGGTCTGCACCGCGACCATCACCCGCAGGAAGGCCCGCCAGGCCCGCTCCTCGTCCGGCTCCAGCCATCGTACGGAAGATTTCGTTGACATGTAATCAACTTATCACGTACGCTCGTTTCCATGTCAACGAAATTGCTTCGCATCGTGGTGCTGGTGTGCACCACCCGCCCCGGCGCCCTCGGTCCCGAGGTGGCGCGATGGCTCACCGAGGCCGTCTCGCCACGCGCGGCGCAGCTCGGCGCCGAGCTCGTGCCGGTGTCGCTGGCCGAGCTCGGGCTGCCCTTCCTTGACGAGGAGGAGCACCCGTCGTCCGGCGTCTACCGGCAGGAGCACACCCGCCGGTGGAGCTCCATCGTCGACGCGGCGGACGGCTTCATCGCGGTGACGCCGGAGTACAACTACGGGATGCCGGCGACGCTCAAGAACGCGCTGGACTATCTGGGCCGCGAGTGGGCGTGGAAGCCGATGGGGTTCGTCAGCTACGGCAACACGTCGGCGGGCACCCGGTCGGTGCAGCACGCCAAGCAGGTGGTGACCACGCTGCGGCTGGTGCCGCTGGGCGCGACGGTGGCGATCCGCATCGGCGACGCGGTGCGGGACGGGCGGCTGCGACCCGATCCGGCCCGCGACGCGGCCGCCGTCGGCGTGCTGGACGAGCTGGTCCGGCTGGCGCACGCGCTGCGGCCCATGCGCGAGCGGTCCGGCGCCACACCCGGCCCGCTGCCCGGGTCGTACCTGCGACGCCTGACGCCGGAGGACGCGCCGGAGGTCACGGTGCTGCAGCGGTGCTGCTGGATGGACGAGGCGATCGTCAACGAGACCACGGCGATCCCGGCCCTGCACGAGTCCCTGGAGGACATTCGCGCCTGGCTGGCCGGCTGGCACACGACGGGCCTGCTGCTGGACGGCCGGCTGGTGGGCATGGTGCGCACCCGCCGCGACGGCGACGACTGGCACGTGGGCCGGCTGGCCGTGGCGCCGGACCTGCGTGGCCACGGACTGGGCCGCCGACTGCTGCACATCGCGGAGGCCGCCGCCGAGCCCGGTTGCCGCCGCATCCTGCTGACGACCGGCGCGAGGAGCGAGCGCAACCTCGCCCTCTACCGCAGCGAGGGCTACCGGGAACTCGTCGGCACCGACGCGACCGTCATCGACCTGGCGAAGGAACTCTGACGATAGTTAGCCCTTGCGCTAACTATCGAGGCGGGCGATACTTAGCCGCATGGCACAGTATTCGGCGCAGCTCGACGGCGTGTTCGTCGCCCTCGCCGACCCGACCCGGCGCGGGATCATCCGGCACCTCGGCCACGGCCCGACCAGCGTCGGCGACCTCGCCCGCGAGTTCCCGATGACCCTGCCCTCGTTCATGAAGCACGTGCGCACGCTCGAGTCCAACGGCCTGATAAGCACCACCAAGTCGGGCCGCGTGCGCACCTGCGTGTTGATCCGCGATCGCCTCGCCGTCGTCGACGACTGGCTCGCCGAGCAGCGCCGGGTCTGGGAGGACCGCACCGACCGCCTCGAGAACTTCCTCGCTGACGAACCGAAGGAGCAACCGTGAATCCCGACCTCGACCTGACCCTGGAGCGCGTCATCCGCGCCCCGCGCGCCGCCGTCTGGAGCGCGTGGACCGACGCGGCCCGCTTCGAGAAGTGGTGGCTGCCGGCGCCGACCCTGTGCCGCGTCGAGCGCCTCGACGTGCGGCCCGGCGGCGCGCTGGTGACCCTGATGAGCGACGACGGGGAGAAGTTCGTGCCGCACATGGACGCCACCTACCTGGTCGTCGAGGACCAGGAGCGGATCGTCTTCACCAACACGGTGGACAGTTCCTGGCGGCCGACCGACCCGGCGCCGGTGGCGATGACCGCCGAGATCACCTTCGCCGAGCATCCGGAGGGCACCGCCTACCGGATCGTGGTCCGCCACGGCGATCCGGCGGCCCGGGCGCGGCACGAGCAGCTCGGCTTCGCGGACGGCTGGGGCCTGACCACCGCCCAGCTCATCGACGTCGTCACCAAATAGCACCGCGCCGCCGGGCGCGCACCAAGCGAACAGTGGTAGCCCAGGAGGCCATCCGGCC
>NZ_JBFAZH010001059.1:0-2675 GCF_040681735.1 Actinoplanes sp. NPDC051633
CCACCCGATGCCGGGCGGGCCATTTGTCGTTCAGGTCGCCTATCGCATCGGAGCGGTTTGTCAGTCGCGGGATTGGGTCGCGTCGCGGATCTCGCGCATGAGGGTGGCCGACTCGGCTTCCGGGCGGCTCGGGAACAGAGCCAGCGCCAGCGTGCCGTGGTCGGCCCAGCCGCACACCGTCAGGTCGCCCTCTGCCGTTGCCGTGGCGCCGCACTTCATCGTGCCGCCCAGCGAGCCGGCGTCGACCTCGTGGATGCCCGTCACCGCGCCCTGGTCGTCGGCCACCAGGTCGAAGGCGCTGTCCAGGTCGTTCTCCGGGGACCAGATCAAGGCCGTCCCGCCGAAGAACAGCACGGTCTTGTCCGGCGCGCCGGTGTCGCTGTAGACGGCCCCCACCGTCTTGTCCAGGTCGACCTCCGCGGCCAGGGCCGTGGTCAGGTAGTCCGCGGTCGTCTTCCCCGCCTCCGTCTGATCGAGCGCGAGCCGTCCGATCGATGTCGGCGGGTTCAAGGTGGCGTCCTTCTGCGAGTTGATGCGCAACCCGGCGACGGCGAGCCCGGCAAGGCCGATGGCCACGACCACCAGCAGTCCGATGAGCACGATCTTGCGGGCCCGGATCTTGCGGGACTCGTCGCTGCCCTCGTCCGGCTCGTCGCTCAGCACGATCGGCCGCGCCGACTCGATGTCCTCGGGCTCGGTGGCCGGATCGCCCGCATGGGTGGGGTTCGTGTCGGTCGGGCCGCCGGTGCGTTCGGACATCCGGGGAGCGTAACAACCTCGCGGGGTGAGTTATCCACAGGCGCGGTAATCCGCCCGCAGCCCACCGGCCACCCCTCCGTAGAATTGCCGGGTGAGCGAAGCAACCGAGACCCGTACTCCCGACAGTCGTCCCACCGGTGGACTCTCCCCCCAATACCAGCCGGGTGAGGTAGAGCAGCGGCGGTACGAGTCGTGGGTATCGTCCGGGCTGTTCACGGCCGATCCCAAGAGCGACAAGCCGCCCTTCTCGATCGTCATCCCGCCGCCGAACGTGACCGGCTCGCTGCACATCGGCCACGCGCTCGACCACACCATCCAGGACACGCTGTCGCGCCTCAAGCGGATGCAGGGCTTCGAGGTGCTCTGGCTCCCGGGCATGGACCACGCCGGCATCGCGACGCAGAACGTGGTGGAGCGGCAGCTGGCCGCCCAGCAGCTGTCGCGGCACGACTTGGGCCGGGAGGCCTTCGTCGAGCGGGTGTGGCAGTGGAAGGCGGAGTCCGGCGGCGCCATCCTCGGGCAGATGCGCCGGCTGGGCGACTCCGTCGACTGGTCGCGCGAGCGGTTCACGATGGACGACGGGCTCTCCCGCGCGGTTCTGACGATCTTCGAGCGGCTGTACGAGGACGAGCTGATCTACCGCGCCGAGCGGATCATCAACTGGTGCCCGCGCTGCCTGACCGCGCTCAGCGACATCGAGGTGGACCACTCGGACGACGACGGTGAGCTGGTGTCGATCCGGTATGGCGACGGCGACGACGCAATCGTGGTGGCGACCACCCGGGCCGAGACGATGCTCGGTGACACCGCGGTGGCCGTGCACCCCGACGACGAGCGGTACCGGCACCTGATCGGCACCGAGGTCGAGCTGCCGCTGACCGGTCGGCGCATCCCGATCGTGGCCGACGAGCACGTCGACCCGAGCTTCGGCACGGGCGCGGTCAAGGTCACGCCGGCGCACGACCCGAATGACTTCGAGATCGGGCAGCGCCACGGCCTGCCGAGCATCACCATCATGGACGAGCGCGCGGTGGTCACCGTCCCGGGCCCGTTCGAGGGTCTGGACCGGTACGAAGCCCGGCCGGCCGTGGTGGACGCTCTGCGTGAGCAGGGACGCATCGTCGCGGAGAAGCGGCCCTACGTGCACTCGGTGGGTCACTGCTCGCGGTGCAAGACCACCGTGGAGCCGCGGCTGTCGCTGCAGTGGTTCGTCCGGACCGGTCCGTTGGCGAAGGCGGCCGGCGACGCGGTGCGCGACGGCCGGGTGTCGATCGAGCCGCCGGAGCTGGCGAAGCGCTACTTCGCGTGGGTGGACAACATGCATGACTGGTGCATCTCGCGCCAGCTGTGGTGGGGTCACCGCATCCCGGTCTGGTACGGCCCGGGCGGCGAGGTGGTGTGCGTCGGCCCGGATGACGAGGCGCCGGTCGGTGACGGCTGGACCCAGGACGAGGACGTGCTGGACACGTGGTTCTCGTCGGCGCTGTGGCCGTTCTCCACGATGGGCTGGCCCGACCAGACCGTCGAGCTGGAGCGTTTCTACCCGACGTCGGTGCTGGTCACCGGCTACGACATCCTGTTCTTCTGGGTCGCCCGGATGATGATGTTCGGGCTGTACGCGATGGACGGACGCCAGCCGTTCGATGTGATCGCGCTGCACGGCATGGTGCGCGACGAGCACGGCAAGAAGATGTCGAAGTCGTTCGGCAACGTGGTGGACCCGCTCGACTGGATCGACCGGTACGGCGCCGACGCCACCCGGTTCACTCTGGCCCGCGGCGCCAACCCCGGCTCCGACGTGCCGATCAGCGAGGAGTGGTGTCAGGGCTCCCGCAACTTCTGCAACAAGCTGTGGAACGCGACCCGGTTCGCGCTGATGAACGGCGCCACGATCGACGGTGAGCTGCCGCCGCAGG
>NZ_JBFAZH010001060.1:0-2673 GCF_040681735.1 Actinoplanes sp. NPDC051633
GCGTCTCCGCCGACCGGCTCGGACGCTTCCGGCGCCGGCTCCGGCGCCGGGGGCGGCTCCACGGCGGGCGGCGCGGCCGGCTCGTCGCCGGGGCCGGCCGGCACCACGGCGCCCGGCGCGTCCGGCACGTCGTCGCCGCCGTCGCTGCGCAGCAGGAACTCGCTGCGGGCCACGTTCCAGTGCTGAGCCAGCCAGCTCCGCTTCGGCGGGTTGATCGAGAAGTAGTCGTCGTGGCCGCAGTCCAAGCGGTTCTCGTGCTTCTTCGGGCACATCGTGCTGCGGCCCGACCGGCCACTGCACAGCAGGTCGTGGTCGTCGGTGCAGTCGCCCACGCCGGACGCCCGCGGGGAGCCGCGCAGCATCGCCCCGAGCGCGTGGGTCACCTGGTGCGCGGCCATCGACGCCGACCAGCAGCCCGAGTCCACGCGGGCGAACGCCGGGCCGCCGTTGTTGCGGTTGCCCGCGCCCGGCCGGTCGTCCGGCACGAACGTGCTGATCCCGCAGTACACGTTGGCGTCGGCGAAGATCAGGTACTTGCGGTCGGTGCGGTCGTAGCCGAGCGTGCGGAGCGCGTCGATCGACTTGCGGAACGACGCCAGCCCGTCGCGCGGCACCTGCACCTCGGCGACGTCCACCCGGCACGACGGTGTGGTCACGTATCGGATGTGCCGGGAACCGCCGGTCTCCGCGGCCGAGGCGTCGTAGATCGCGTCCACCCCGGCGGCCCAGACCCGGATCGACCCGGCGAAATCGGTGAACCGGCTCGGTGTGCCGTACGCGTGCAGGTACATCACCTGCACGCGCTTGCCGGTGCGGCCGTCGCCCTCGCAGGCCACGCCGTGGTTGCCCATCACGAAGTCGGCGTCGCCGGGCGCCGCGTCCGGCAGCAGGGCCGGCTTGCCCGCGGTCAGCAGGCTGCCACCCTCGTCGCGGACGAGCTCGGCGTCCGGCGGGACCCGGTCGGCCTCGCGGGCCGGCGCCCGCGGCTCGGGCGATCGGCTGGTCACCGGCGCGACGTCGCGGGCCACCTTGAGACCGGGCGGGGTGAGCTCGGGGCCGTGCGTGCAGGTCAGCTCGTCGATCTCGTACGCGCCCGCGCACAGCGAGTCCTTCGCCGCCGGGATCAGGTCGCCGTAGACCAGGCCCTCGGCCGGCGCGTCCGCCGGCAGCCCGGCCGGCCGGAACCGCTGCGCGTCCGTCGCGCTCCCGCCGAAGAAGCTGCCGTCCACCACGGACGGCCCGGCGACCGCGCCGAGGCCCAGCAGGAAGACGCACAGTGCCACCGGGAACACCCGGAGCGCCCGGCGCCGGCCGCCCGCGCGGCGCTTCGGCGCGGCGCGGCGGATCCCGTCACGCGGAGCCGCAGGACCGCGCGACGCCGACCGTCGGTGCGCGGGCAAGACGACTCCTCGGGGGGCGGGTGCGCGGTGGGAGGGGGTCATGGGGTTACCGCCTCCCACCGCGCGTGAGCTTCGCCGGCCCAGGTTGCGGGGACGATCTGCGGGGTTCGGGCCGGGAAGCCGGATGGGATCGGAGTGAAGAGTGCCAGCCCCGGAGCGCCAGGGGAACGGCCTTAATACAGATCTAAGCAATTGTTGTACCGTCTGGAGTATTTCGCCCGCCAGGTGCGATTTCCCCCTTGGGACGGGGTCCTCTCAGTTCGATCAATGCGGCCTGCGCCTCCGGATCGGATCACGTTCACGAGCCAGTCTTCCTACCAGACCGAACCGGCTCGCCTGCTTCGGGGGCGCGTCCGCGTCGGCGAACAGCATCACCACGCTGGCCCCGCCCATCGCCGCCCGGTCCAGACTGACCGAGCCGCCCGTGGACTGGGCCGCGCGGCGGGCGATGTCCAGGCCGAGACCCGTCGATCCCTGGTTGCTCTCGCCACGTTTCATCGCCCGCTCGGGGTCCGGGATGCCCGGCCCGGCGTCGTCCACCCGGACCGCGACCCAGCCGTCCCGTCGCGAGATCGCGACCTCGAAGGCGGTGCCCTGCGGCGTGTAGCGGAAGACGTTGCCGAGCACCGCGTCCAGCGCGGCGGCAAGCTCGGCGCGGGCCACCTGGACCGGGGTGCGCAGATGCGCGCCGACCACCCGGTGCTGCCGGTCCTGGTCGCCGGCCAGCGCGGCCCAGAAGACCATGCGCTCGCGGACCACCTCGGCGGCGTCGCACACGCCCATCTCCGGGGTGGCCGCGACCTGCGCCGCCACCGCCTTGCGGGTGGTGTTGATGAGCTGGTCGACCTCGTCCTCCAGCGCGACGATGGCCTGCCGGATGCGCCGGATGCCGCGCCGCCGGTCGAGCTCGGCCGCCGAATACTCGCCGATGTGGGTGTCGTCGGGGTCCAGCGCCTCGGCGTCGAGCCGCAGCACGGTCAGCGGGGTGCGCAGCCGGTGCGACAGGTCGGCGACCATCTCCCGCTCGCTGGTCCGCGAGGTGATCAGGCGGTCGGCCATCCGGTTGAACGCGTACCCGGCCTCGGCCAGCTCGCGCGGGCCGGAGGGCTGGATCCGCACGCCCAGGTCGCCGCCGCCGATCGCGAGCGCCGCCTGCACCAGGTTGCGCGCCGAGTTGACCGCGCCGCGGGCCAGCCGGTCGACCACGATCACCGAGCCGGCCACCAGGAACAGCGCGATGCCCAGCAGCAGCCAGAGGTCGCGGGCGGTGCCG
>NZ_JBFAZH010001061.1:0-2671 GCF_040681735.1 Actinoplanes sp. NPDC051633
CCAGGCACCGGACTTGCGGATGATGCTCTGCTCGACGCCGACGTCGATCAGCGAACCCTCACGCGAGATGCCCTTGCCATACATGATGTCGAACTCGGCCTGCTTGAACGGCGCGGCCACCTTGTTCTTCACGACCTTGACCCGCGTCCGGTTACCGACCACGTCGGTGCCGTCCTTGAGGCTCTCGATGCGCCGGACGTCGAGGCGCACGGACGAGTAGAACTTCAGCGCCCGGCCACCGGTCGTCGTCTCGGGCGAGCCGAACATGACGCCGATCTTTTCCCGGAGCTGGTTGATGAAGATCGCGGTGGTGCCCGAGTTGCTCAGAATGCCGGTGATCTTGCGGAGCGCCTGGCTCATCAGCCGGGCCTGCAGACCCACGTGGCTGTCGCCCATCTCGCCCTCGATCTCGGCGCGCGGCACCAGCGCGGCCACCGAGTCGATGACGATGATGTCGAGCGCGCCGGAGCGGATCAGCATGTCTGCGATCTCGAGCGCCTGCTCACCCGTGTCGGGCTGGGACACCAGCAGCGCGTCGGTGTCGACGCCGAGATTGCGCGCGTACTCCGGGTCGAGCGCGTGCTCCGCGTCGATGAAGGCGGCGATGCCGCCGGCCCGCTGCGCGTTGGCCACCGCGTGCAGCGCCACCGTGGTCTTACCGCTCGACTCCGGGCCGTAGACCTCGATCACGCGGCCACGCGGCAGACCACCGACGCCGAGCGCCACGTCGAGGGCGATGGATCCGGTCGGGATGACGGCGGTGTCCACGACCGGCCGCTCGCCCAACCGCATCACCGAGCCCTTGCCGAACTGCTTGTCGATCTGCGCCAGCGCCAGATCGAGCGCCTTGTCCCGGTCAGGTCCTGCCACCATGTCCGCCACCCCTGTACTCGCCTTGGTACCCGCACTCGATTTCGCCGATGAGCTTCTGTTCACCACGCGGCACACGCTAGGCGGTGGGTACGACAAAAACTCGCTGCCCTGCCGTGGCCTGTGGATGACATGCCGGTGTGGACGATAGCCGAACACCTGTACGACGATCTAGCGACACGCCGAACAAACGTGCTAAATGCAGGTCAACGCAGGCGCGATGGCACTCGATCGGGGTATGCGGCGACAACCGCACGCCAGACGGTCGCCGTTTCCTCACCCTGAGCAAGCGCTTCATCGATGGTTCGGCCGCCGAGCCCGGCGATACTCTGATCGGCGGCCAGGCTCCGCGCATAGGCGCCGCCGAACGACTCCTCCAGCCGGGTCCAGAAATCCGTCAGCCGCACGTCCCACTCCCTCGTGAAGTCACCCCTCCATCGTGCCGCGCCGCCGGTTCATCGACATCTGCGCCCCATGCCGGGCCCGCCACCCCCGGCGCGCCCGGCACGGGTGGATGGCTCAGGCCCGCAGTTTGCGATACGCCCGGGCCGAGAGCGGCACGAAGATCGCGGTCAGGACCAGTGGCCAGACGACGGCCGGCCAGATCTCCCCGGCCAGCGCTCCCTCGGTCAGGCCGGTCGGGTTCCCGAAGAGCTGACGCGTCGCGGAAGCCGTTGCGGACAACGGGTTCCAGGACGCAATCGCGCCGAGCCAGGCCGGCATCGTCTCGGCGGAGACGATGGCCGAGGAGAGGAAGCCGATCGGCCAGACCAGCACCTGGACGGCCATGGTCGCGCCCTCACCGCGGAACGACAGCCCGACGAAGATGCCGATCCACAACACCGCGAAACGCAGCAGGAGCAACAGCAGCACGGCCAGCGCCGCGGACGCCGGGCCGTCCGTGATCCGCCAGCCGATCAGCAGGCCGCCGGCGATCAGGACGAACAGCTCGGCCACCGAGTTCACCATGTCGGCGCCGACCCGGCCGAGCGCCACCGAAGCGCTGCCGATCGGCATGGAGCGGAACCGGTCGGTGATGCCCCGGCGGGCGTCGGCGGCCATCGCCGTGGCCGTCGTCTCGACCCCGAACATCATGCTCAGCGCCAGCATGCCGGGCAGCAGGAAGTCGATGTAGTCGCCGCCGCCGGGCACGCTGATCGCGCCACCGAAGAGGAAGCCGAAGACGAGCAACAGCATGATCGTGAACAGCAGACCGAAGATCGGTGTCCACGGCTGGCGTACCCAATGGGCCAGATCTCGCTGGGTGATCACCCAGCCGGCTCGCAACGTCGTCACCGTGCCACACCGTCCTTTCCGGTCAGGGCCAGGAATGCCTCGTCGAGCGTCGGCCGCCGCAACACCAGGTCCTCGGGAGTGATGCCGAGCTGATCGAGGGCGCGGACGATGTCGGCGAGCGCAACCACGCCGGCACCCACCTCGAAGGTCACCGTGCGCGCCTCGGCGTCGACCACGGCCGGCTCGCCCACCGCCTCCGACAGCCGGCGGACGGGCTCGTCGAGCGCCTCGCGGCCCGGCAGCGTCACCGTGACGCGATCGCCGCCGACCTGACGCTTGAGCTGGGCCGGACTCCCGTTGGCGACGACCTTGCCGTGGTCGAGCACCGTGATGCGCGACGCCAGCTGGTCGGCCTCGTCGAGGTACTGCGTGGTCAGCAGGACCGTGGTGCCGCGGGCGGCGACCTCACGGACCGTCTCCCTGAAGATAAATTATTTATTGAAAGTCAAGATGATGGTTTTGTCGTACTTCATTTAAAAAACCTTTTGAAAAATGATATTTTTGT
>NZ_JBFAZH010001062.1:0-2670 GCF_040681735.1 Actinoplanes sp. NPDC051633
CCTTCGGTCCCCGGGCGTTTGCCTGCCCGCGTAGCCTGGGCGGCGTGGTGGATGAGTCGTGCGTGCTGGTGGACGGCCCCTGGACGCACCGCTTCGTGGGCGCCAACGGCAGCCGGTTCCACGTCGTCGAGGCGGGCACCGGGCCGCTGGTGCTGTTCCTGCATGGCTTTCCCGAGTTCTGGTGGGTCTGGCACGACGTCATGACGCAGGTCGCCGACGCGGGCTTCCGGGCCGTGGCGATCGACCTGCGGGGCTACGGCGCCAGCGACAAACCACCACGCGGGTACGACGGATACACGATGGCCGCCGACGTCACCGGCCTGATCCGGGCCCTCGGCGAACGCTCGGCGATGATCGTCGGGGCCGGCGCCGGTGGCATGATCGCCTGGGCCGCCGCCGCCTTCCACCCCAAGATGGTCAGCCGCCTCGTCGTGCTCGGCGCCGCCCACCCGCTGCGCCTGCGGGCCGCGCTCTTCGCCGACCCGCGCGGCCAGGTCGCCGCGACCGCTCCCATCCTGAAATTCCAGGTCCCGCGGTACGAGCACGTGCTCACCAAGGACGACGGCGCGATGATCGGCGAGCTGATCGAGCGGTGGAGCGGGCCGGCCTGGCAGCAGACCCCGGAGTATGCGGAGTACGTGGCCCGGTGCCGGGAGGCGATGCAGATCCCCCAGGCGGCGTTCTGCGCGCTGGAGGCGTACCGCTGGGTCTTCCGGTCGGCGCTGCGCCTGCAGGGATACCGGTTCGTGAAGCTGATGCAGAAGCCGCTGGTGACGCCGACGCTGCACCTGCACGGCGAGCTGGACACCGCCGTGCTTCCCCGGACCGCCCAGGGCTCGGGCCGCTACGTGATCGCGCCGTACGAGTGGCGGCTGCTGCCGGACGTCGGCCATTTCCTGCACCAGGAGGCCGGCTCGGTCGTGACCGGCGAGATCCTCCGGTGGTTCAAGACCCCTTAGCTGCGGAGCGCCGCCGAGGGCAGCGAGGCCATTAGACCCTGTGCTCGTAGAGGTCGCCGACCTCGTGCGCCGGGGCCCAGCCCTGGTAGACGCCGTAGTCGAACTCCTCCAGGCCCATCTGACGGGCGATCGGGGCGCGGCCGCCCGTGTACTCCACCCGCAGCCAGGAGTCCGCCTCGGCGAGCACGATGAACGGCTGACCGCGCCACGTGCAGGTGGTGCGGATGTAGACCAGTTCCTCGTACTCGTCGGGCTTGAGGACACGGACGTACCGGCCCGGGCGCACCTCTTCGAAGCCCTCGCCGGCCTCCGGGGCGTAGATGCGCACACCCTCGCCTTCCGGTGCGGCGTCGTACTCGCGGCCCTGCCATGTGACCACGTACCCGTCGCGCATCACTGCTCACCCACCCGGCGCCACGTCGGGGCGTCGGCGTCGAAGATGGCGACGCACCGCTCGGTGCCGTCCGCGTCCATCCGCCAC
Organism: Actinoplanes sp. NPDC051633; assembly: GCF_040681735.1. Classification (NCBI taxonomy): domain Bacteria; kingdom Bacillati; phylum Actinomycetota; class Actinomycetes; order Micromonosporales; family Micromonosporaceae; genus Actinoplanes; species Actinoplanes sp. NPDC051633. Next base: position 1,441 of record NZ_JBFAZH010001062.1, read on the forward strand.
AGCTGCGCGCCGTGCGGCAGCCGCACACTGTCCACCTTGAACTCGGCGACCACGTCGCGGCCCTCGCCGGGCGCGAACCCGTTGCCACGGAAGGGCGGCCGCTCGATCACCCAGCCGTCCATCGCGCGCAGCGCCTGCTCGCTCTGGCCGCCGTAGGGGATGCGGTAGAGGCTCGGGCGGAAGGCCGGCCAGCGCAGCACGTACGCCTCCTTGGCGTCCGCCGTGTACGACGTGCCCTCGTGCACCAGCCCCAGCGCCGCGAACAGCTCGGCCGGGGTGCGCAGATGCTCCACCTCGTTGGCGCGGTGCACGAAGCCCGCCACCCGGTCGTATCCCCGCTCCAGGTAGTAGTCGACCTGGTCGGTGGGCACCGTCTTCTGCATCAGGGTGGCGTGCGAGGCGGTGTCGGCGGCCCGCTGCGGCAGCGGGAGCGGCTTCTCCTCGCGCTCCCGCTCCTCGGGCTCGGCGCCCAGCCCGGCCTCGGTGGCCCAGCTCGCGAGAGCGATGACCTGCGAACCGGGGTATTTGGCGCCGACCGGCGAACCCGGGTTGACGGCGAAGGACCAGGCCGGGTCGGGCCAGTTGCGGATCAGCTCGAGGAACTTGGCGGCGACCGTGCGGGCCGGCTCGTGATAGTGCTCGGCGAGACGGTCGCGGCTGGTGAAGACCACCAGGAAGGTGCCGCCGTCAACCTCCTCGGTGCGGAAGACGAAGCCGGTCTCGCCCGGGCTCGCACCCGGCCTCGAGTTGTCGGCGACCGGGATCAGGACGGTCGCCAGCAGCAGCGTCGACAGGAAGGCGTCGGTGCTGCCCTCGTCGGCGGCGCCGAGCAGGTCGCGCTCGGTGGAGTTGGCCGGGACGAAGTCGTCCGCCTCAGCGGGCGGCTCGCTCGGCTGCGGTTGTGACTGCGGCTCCGACTGCGGCTCCGGCCGCTGCTCGGCACGCTGATCCGGGCGGTCGGTGCCGCCCGCGCCCGGAACCACCGGCGGGGCGAAGCCCGGATGGGACGGCGGTGGGCCCGGGGGCGGCCCCGGCTGCCGGCGCGGAAGAGCCGGAGAGTCCGGAGTGGACGGCGCGCTCAGATGGCCGGTACAATAGCAGCATGAACATTTAACGATTCTAATCGAAACAAGTCCTCTTGATGTCGGTTCAGTTGAACAATTTCTGCGTCTTTTTCATGGTTTCCTGTTAAATAATCGGACGACTTAACCGAGTATTTTGATGTCTCTT
>NZ_JBFAZH010001063.1:0-2670 GCF_040681735.1 Actinoplanes sp. NPDC051633
AACAACACCAACCGGGGCGTGGGCACGAACCCGGGTGTCGACGAGGCCAACCCGCGGGCCGCCAACAAGCACGGACACATCTTCGAGATCACCGAGGACGGCGACGACCACACCGGGACGACCTTCACCTGGGCGCTGCCGATCGTCTGCGGCGACCCGGCCGACCCGTCGACGTACTTCGCGGGCTTCGACAAGACGAAGGTGTCGCCGATCTCCTGCCCGGACAACGTCGCCTTCGACTCCGCCGGCAATCTCTGGATCTCCACCGACGGCAACGCGCTGGGCAGCAACGACGGCTTGTTCGCGGTGCCGCTGGAGGGTGCCGACCGGGGCCACCTGAGGCAGTTCCTGACGGTGCCGCTGGGCGCGGAGACGTGCGGGCCGTTTCTCACCGAGGACGACCGCTCGGTCTTCACCGCGGTCCAGCACCCGGGCGAGATCACCGGCGCGACGGTGGCGAACCCGGCGTCGACCTGGCCGGACGGCGACTTCGCCAAGCCGGCCGTGGTGGTCACCTGGCGCCTGGACGGTGGCCCGGTGGGCAGCTAGACCGTGCGGAGGTCGAGGGTGTGCCACACGGTGGTGTCCTGATCGCCGGTCGACCACCACAGCACGCCGCCCCGGCTGAAGGCGCCGTCGACCGCGGCGCTCAGCTCGACCGTCCGCTTCGCCGTGAGGTCGTGCACCACCAGGGCCTCGGTGCCGGTCAGGTCGGAGTCCGGCCGCGGCTCGGCCAGCACCTCGAACCGGTCCAGCACGGCCACGTCGGTCAGGGCCGCCGTCGCCTCGCTTCCCGCGATGCGGCGGCGGTCCTTGCCGTCCGGGCGCATGGCGTCGATCCGGGCCACGCCCTCGCCGGTGACGACGAGGACCCGGCACCACGCCGGGCTGCACGTGGTCAGCTCCGCCCCGCTGGTGTTGACCTCGGTCTCCTGCAGGGTTTCCGGGTTGCGCAGCCGCGTCGCGCCGGTCCGGTCGCCGGCGCCGTCGACCAGCCACGGCCATGTGCTCAGCGACCAGACGCCGGGCTCCTTGCGGACGGTCACCTCGCCGCCGGTCAGCGGCACCGACCGGATCTCGGTCGCGGCGTCACCGACGGCGGCGACCCAGTGCGCCGCACCGCCGGCGATCACCATGTCGTTGCGCGAGCCGTAGGTCAGCACGTTTCCGGTGTCGGCGGTGAGCCGGCGGGCGGGCCCGGTCACCGTGGCCGCCCACACCTCGGTTCGGCCGCCGTCGATCGACTCGGTCCAGGCGATCGTGGTGCCGTCGGTGGCGAACGCGTCGAACACCGGGTTGCCGGCGATGGGCCGGCGGCGCAGCTCACGGGTGGTGCCGTCGGAGTTGCGCACGAGGAGCCGCTGCTGGTCGCCGGACGGCGCCGGCGCGGTGCCGATCGCGGTCCGGGCGTCCAGGAAGATCCCCGGGTGGAAGATCGGGCCGTCCGCGAGGTTGCCCGGGATGTCGGCGCGCTGCGCCTGTGGCCACACGGTCGTCAGCGCCGCCCGGCCGGCCGGCGTGGCCTTCTGGGCGGGCTGCGACCGGAACACCAGCGCGGCGGCCGCCGCGAGAGCCAGGACCAGGACCGCGACCTGGGTACGCCGGGCCGTCATTCGTACTGGTTCCGCGGCGGCGCGATCTGTTCCCACGACCTGACCTCGAGGTACGGCACCTTCGCCTCGTTGATCTCGTCGGTGCCGGTCCGGGGGGTGTACACGCCGTCGACCCGCACCCAGCTGTCGGGGGCGAGGCCGGCGGGCGTGTCGCCGATCAGGCCCACCTTGATCGGGCGGCCGTCGGCGGCGCAGCAGGACAGCACCATCCGGGTGAGCATCGGCTGCCCGTCCGCGCCCTGCGTGACGAAGCCGACCAGCCGCAGCGTCCGCCCGCCGAGGCTCTTGCCCTCGTCGAAGACGGCCCGCGACGCGTAGTCGAGCAACGAGATCGGCGCCGGGTCGCCCGGCGGCAGCGGCGGGTAGTCGGACTGGCTCTGCGCGGTCAGCACGCTGCCGGACCGCTCGGCCGCGTACGACCCGAGGGCGGGCGGGGCGACGAGCAGGAGGCCGAGCACGGGAACGATCAGCAGCCAGCCGACCCGCGGCTCGTGATGGTGCTCCTCTTTCAATGGACGGCGCAGCTCGTACCACAGGGTGGCGACCGCGGCCGCCACCAGCACCAGGCCGGCCCCCACCAGGAACGGCCGCAGGCCCTCCTTCACGTAGCGCAGCGACAGGTCGGTGACGCCGGCCTTGACGATGGCGCCGCCGAAGAGCAGCAGGATCACGGCCTGCGCCTGCCGGTTCACAGCAGCACCCCAGCGGTGGCGACACCGGCCACGACCGCGACCACGAACGTCGCCGGTGCGAACCGGGCGGCGAACCGGCGGCCGAACACGCCGGACTGCATCGCGATCAGCTTGAGGTCCACCATCGGACCCACCACCAGGAACACCAGCCGTGCGGTCAGCGAGAACTGGGACAGCGACGCGGCCACGAATGCGTCCGCCTCGCTGCAGATCGACAGCAGCACGGCCAGCACCGCGAGCGCGAGCACCGACAGGACCGCGTGCCCGGCCAGGGATTGCAGCCAGCGGTCCGGCACCAGCACGTTGATGCTCGCGGCGGCCGCCGCCCCGAGCACGAGGAAGCCGCCGGCGTGCATGACGTCGTG
>NZ_JBFAZH010001064.1:0-2662 GCF_040681735.1 Actinoplanes sp. NPDC051633
CCGCACCGCGACGCGGTGGAGGCCGCCCTGTCCGGTCAACCGGCGGCCGGCGACGGGCCCTACGCCGCGCGCGCCGAGGCCCTGCTCAGCGCCAACGCGGAGGCCATCGCCGCCTGGTTCGCCGGCTACGACCGGATGGCGGCGGCCGTGTCGCACGACCGTGACGTGCTCACCCACGGCGAGACCCACCCGGGCAACTCGATGCGCACCGCCGACGGCTGGCGGCTGATCGACTGGGACACCGCGCTGGTCGCGCCGCCGGAACGCGATCTGTGGATGCTCGGCGAGGAGATGACCGCCGCCTACGCCACCGCGACCGGCGTGGTCGCCCGGCCGGAGACGATCGAGACCTACCGCCGCTGGTGGGACGTGGCCGACCTCGCGGTCGCCGTGGCCCGGTTCCGCGGCCCGCACACCGGCGGCGAGGACGACGACTCGACCTGGGCGATCATGGAGCGCCTGGTCCGCCAGCTGAGCTGACTGGCTCCGCTTCGCTCCGCGGCGATCGCCTTATGACCGGTGATCGCGGGCCGGCCCCCGATTCGCCCGGTCGACGGTCTGCTCGGCGGCAGCGAGGGGGCGCTGTGTGAAGCCCAGCCGGCGGTAGGTGCGCAGGGCGGCCTCGTTCCAGTGGTCGGCGAACAGGGCCACGCGGCGATGCGTGCGCAGCATGTCGTTGGTGACGAAGGCGCAGAGGGCCGAGGCGAGGCCGGTGCCGCGGGCGGCGGGGTGGGTGGCCACCCCGGCGATGAAACCGACGTCGCGCACGGACCACGCGTCGGCCGCGGTGGCCAGCAACTTGCCGTCCTCGTCGCGCACCCCGGCCCAGCGGAGCACGCCCGGCGCGCCCGGCTGGGCGTACGAGTCCGGGAACGCCTCCCGCAGGAGGTCCGCCACCCCGGTGATGTCGTCCAGCCAGGCCGCGCGCCCAGCCCCGGAGGGGCCCGGGTCCTCCGCCCTTGCCGAAGGCTCAGCGGCCGGTAGCAGCACAGCCCCGGGGGCGGGCGCTGCGGTGTCCATCATCATGAAGCGGCCCGCCATCTCGATGCCGTCGACCCGCCGGGCGACCGCCGCGATCAGATCCTCGTCGCCGAGCGGCCGGAACGTCGGGCCCACCTCGGGCAGCACGTCGGCGAGCAGCCCGGCCACAGCGGCGGGCTCGCCGGCGACGGCCAGGCGGTCACGCCGGGAGAGGGCGGGGCCGGCCACCGCGACCGCGTCCGGCGCGCGGAACACGCGTACCCCCGGCTTGTCATCCTGGCGTGCCCAAACGATCAGCGGGTCGTCGTCCATAAGGCTGTCTTGACCGCGTCTGGCAGCCTCCAATCCGTGCGCAGGAGGTGGTTTCGCAGGCTGGTCGTGGCCGGCGGTCTGGCGACCGCCGCCGCCGTGCTGACGATGGCGGCGGGTGCGCTGTGGGTGAAGGCGGAGGCGCACGGCCACGTGTACGCGCTGACCGACGTCCCCGCAGCGCCGGTGGCGATCGTGCTCGGCGCCGAGGTGTACGCCGGCGGCAACCCGTCGCCGTTCCTCGCCGCCCGCCTCGACATCGCCCGCCGGCTGTACGAGTCGGGCCGGGTGAAGGCCATCCTGGTGTCCGGCGACCACGCCGAGTGGACCTACAACGAGCCGGGCGCGATGTTCCAGTGGCTGGTCGACCGGGGCGTGCCGTCGGCGCGGATCGCGCTGGACCACGCCGGCTTCGACACCTACGACACGTGCGCCCGGGCACGGCAGATCTTCGGCATCCGCACGGCCGTCATAGTGACCCAGAGCTACCACATCGAGCGGGCGGTGGCGCTGTGCCGGCGGCTCGGCATCGACACCGCCGGGGTCGGCGACGACACCGCGCGCATCTACCGGCAGCCATGGCTCTCCAGCGCCGGCCGCGAGCGGATGGCGGTGGTGAAGGCGATGACGGACACCCTGTCCGGCCGGGACCCGGTGTTCCTCGGCCGGACCGAGATCAGCGTCGACGAGGCGCTGCGGTGATGTGGCAGTCGGTGTGCATCATCTGACATAGATGACCGTAGACATGTGGTGACGAGTCGGCAAAAGTGTCCGGTATGGCAGACCGGCGAGCGTTTCTGTCCGCATCCGCCGCGGCGGCGGTCGCGGGGCCACTGTTCGGCACTCCGGCGAGTGCGGAGGCCGCGGAGCCGGGGACGGCCGGGCAGGCCGCCCCGTTCGGCCTGCGGCCGCAGCCGCCCGACCGCGACCTCAAGAAGGTGCTGCGCGAGATCGACCCGCGGCGCATCGAGCGGATCGTCCGCAGGCTCGCCGGCTTCGGCACACGCCACACGCTCTCCAGCCAGGACGACCCGGTGCGGGGCATCGGCGCCGCCCGCGACTGGATCTACGAGCAGATGCTGGGCTACGCCGAGGCGTCCCACGGCCGGATGACGGTGGAGAAGCAGACCTTCGTGCAGCCGGTGTCGCCGCGGGTGCCGGTGCCCACGCCGATCACCAACATCATCGCGACGCTGCGCGGCACCACCGACCCGGCGCGGGTTTATGTGGTGACCGGCCACTACGACTCGCGCGTGAGCGACGTGATGAATGCGACCGCGGACGCTCCCGGTGCCGACGACGACGCGTCGGGCGTGGCCGCGGTGATGGAGATGGCCCGCGTGTTCGCCACGCGGGACACCGAGGCCACGAT
>NZ_JBFAZH010001065.1:0-2661 GCF_040681735.1 Actinoplanes sp. NPDC051633
CGTCGGTGCGGCCGTGCACCACCAGCAACGGCGTGGCGGCGAGCAGCGCCGCTGCGCCGAGGGCGTCGAAGGTCATCAGCGCGTGCAGCGAACCGTAGGTCACCCGGTTCTCCCAATGCGGGGCCGCGGAGCGCGTGGTGCCGTAGTAGGCGTACGGCTCGTCGCCGGCCATCGCCGCCGTGCCACCATCGGGAGCGACGGCCGGAAGCTCTTCGTCGTAACGGTCGATGAAGGACGCCAACGCCGCCCGGTAACCGTCGGCGTCACCGGCGCTGATGCGCAGCGGGCTGTTGTAGGCACCCGCGATGCCGACGACCGCCCGCAGTCGCGGGTCGGTGGCCGCCGCACGGACCGCATAGCCGCCACCGAGACAGATCCCGACGATGGCTACCCGGTTCGGATCGACGGCCGGATGGGCGGCGAGCAGGTCGGCGGCCGCGCGCAGGTCGGCCAGTTTGCCCTGGGTGTCCTCGTGCGCGCGGCGCCCTCCGCTCTCGCCGAAGCCGCGGTGGTCGAAGGCGAGGGTGGTCAGGCCATGCTCGTGCAGCCGTGCGGCGTAAACGCCGACGACCTGCTCCTTGACCCCGGTGAACGGCCCGGTCAGGACCACGGCCGGGGCCCCGGCGCGGGCCACGGCAAGGTTCCCAGCCAGCAGCACACCGTCGGCGGTGAAGGTGACCTTTTCGAAACTCATGCGGGCACCGCCTGGGTGAGCTCGGCCCCGAGCTCGGCGGCGACCGCGTCGGCGCCGAGCCCGATCATCCAGGTGAGCGGCGCACCCGGCAGGAACCGGGTCATGACGTCGATCAGCTCGGCGCGCTGTGGGTCGGTCAGGGCCGGCGCACCGGCCGCCAGGCGCTGGACCGTGGCGCGGTACATCATCAGGTATCGGCGCTGGTCGGCCAGCATGCCCTCGTCGCCCGGTGCGCCGTGCCCCGGGTACAGCGTGAATCCGTCGAGAGCGCCGGTGAGAGCGTCCAGCGCGGTCAGCCATCGGCTGGTGTGCCCGTCGGCGGTGTACGGATGGGTGCCGTGGAAGGCCAGGTCCCCCATGAACGCCCGGTCGTCGAGCGTGAGGTAGGAGTCGGCATGGCTCTCCGCCGCCCCGACGTCGTGCGGGGTGAGACGCATTCCGCCGATCTCCACCACCGCACCCTCGGACAGTCGCCGGTCGGGCACTCGATGCCGATCCGGCCACTCGTCGCCGTAGACGGGCTGCCACTGGTCCCGTTTCGCGTCCGCGATGCGGGCGATCGTGTCGGCCACCTCGGCCGCGGCGTACACCGGCACGTCGTCACCGGCGAGCAGCGGCAGGCCGTTGAAATGGTCCGGGTGCGCGTGTGTGACGAACACGGCGAGCAGCGGCTTGCGCAGCGCGGTGATCCGGGCGGCGAGGGCCCGGACGTCGGACATGAGGAGGTTCGCGTCGATCAGCACGACCCCTTCGTCGGCTTCGAGGAGGTAGCTGTTGACCAGCGACCCGTTCTCGGCCGCGGTGTAGGTGTGAATGCGGTGCTCGGACATGTCGGTCGCCCCCCGGTTGGCTATCGTTGGGCCCGACGCTAGGTCGTGTCCGCCCGACCCGGCCAGAAGGCACTTAGCGGTGCCCTTCACCGGCTCGCCGCACCGTCACCGGGAGTTGCTCATGTCGCTGGTCGTTCCGGACGTGCTTGAGGAGAGCTGCCTGACGCGGCAGGCGCTGGAACGGCTTGCTTCCAAGTGGCGGGTCCTGCTCATCTACGCGCTCCTGGCCGGCCCGCAACGGCACACCGAGCTGCGCCGCCGGGTCGCCGGTATCACGCAGAAGGTGCTGACCGAGACGCTGCGCGACATGGAGCAGGACGGGCTGGTCGAGCGGCGGGTCCTCAAGGAGACGCCGCCGCAGCACGTCGAGTACGCGCTGACCGTCCTCGGCGCGACGCTGCGAGAGCCCCTCGCCGCCATTTGCGACTGGGCGACCCGGCACAGCGCCTCGCGGGCCGGCCCGACAGCCTAATCCGGGCGGGCACCTCGCTCACCCGTCCGCTGTCCACGCCGTCGCACCATAGCGGTGCTTCCGAGGTGGTTTCGGGTACAGGCAATGAGCACGACCAGCCCGCCTCACCGCACATCCACGGGATCGCCACTCGCGTTACGACGAGACGCCGCGATGAGCCAGGCCCATGTGTCCGTCTACAGCCGACCCCGCTGCCCGTACTGCTGCGTCATGCACCGCGGCCTGTGGTGCCGCATCATGTTCACGCGGCTGGATCAATCCGCGGCTCGGTGGCTTGGAGGAGCTGCTGCTCGGCGACCATCACTCGGCAACGCCTCCGGAGCTTGCCGACCATCTCATTGCTGCACGCCGAGGAAACTCCCACGAGGATGACCTGGCGTTGCTCATCATCGGTACGCCAGAACGTTGCGCGGATGGCTGACGTGCGGTGACATCGTCCGGCGTCGTCGCCGGTAGCCGGTGCACGGCGACGCGTGACAGCACCTGTTCCACTTCCCGCCGGCTCGGCCGCCTTCAGGTCGGCTTCACCGTCAGGCGAGCCGGGCGAACTGAGGTTGGTCGTTGACCCACCGATCAGCCTCGTCGGCGGGCATCGGCTTCGCGAACAGGTAGCCCTGCCCGTGCGGGCAGGACATCGCGTGCAGCACGGCGCGGTCCTCTTCGCG
>NZ_JBFAZH010001066.1:0-2659 GCF_040681735.1 Actinoplanes sp. NPDC051633
CGACCGCACCACGACCCGGGGCGCCCCCACGGTGGCCCGCGACGACCTGGCGCGGTGCGTACACAAAGGACTTGCCGATCTCGACGCCCTCAGCATGCCGGCGCCCGGCGTACCCGGCGCGATCGTGCCGGCCGCCGGCGCACCGTGGTTCCTCACCGTCTTCGGCCGCGACAGCCTGCTGACCTCCTTGTTCGCCCTGCACCACCGGCCGGAGCTGGCCGCCGGCACGCTGCAGGTGCTGGCCGCCACCCAGGGCCGGACCACCGACGAGTCGCGGGTGGAGGAGCCGGGCAAGGTGATCCACGAGACGCGCCGCGGGGAGCTCGCCACCACCGGCGAGGTGCCCTACGGCCGCTACTACGGGTCGGTCGACGCCACGCCACTGTTCCTGATGCTGCTCGCCGCCCACCACGAGGTGACCGGCGACGACCGGCTGGCCCGACGGCTGGAGCCGGCGGCGCGGGCGGCGGTGGGCTGGATGCTCGGACCGGGCGGCCTGACGGCCGGCTACCTGCGCTACCGCACCGATCTGCCGGGTCTGGTGCACCACTGCTGGAAGGACTCGGCCGACTCCATCGTCTTCTCCGACGGCACGCCGGCCGCCGGGCCGATCGCGGTCGCCGAGGCGCAGGGGTACGCCTACCGGGCGCTTCTGGGCACCGCCCGGCTCGCCGCGCGCGTGTGGGGCGACCCGGACTTCTCCGCGATGCTCACCGCCACCGCGGCCGGCCTGCGCGACCGGTTCGCCGCCGACTTCCGCCTGCCGGACGGCTTCGTGGCGCTCGCCCTCGACGCGACCGGCGCGGCGGTCGACGCGGCGGCGTCCAACGCCGGGCACGTCCTCTGGTGCGGGTTGCTCGACGACGACTGGGCGGCCACGGTGGCCGAGCGGCTGGCCCGCGACGACTTCTTCTCCGGCTGGGGCGTGCGGACACTGGCCGCCGGGCAGGCCGCGTACCACCCGATGTCCTACCACCGCGGCGGGGTGTGGCCGCACGACACGGCGATCGCCGTGGCGGGCCTGGCCGCCGCCGGGCGCCGCGCCGAGGCGGCGATCATCGCCGACGGGCTGCTCGCCGCCGCGTCCCATACCGGGGACCGGCTCCCCGAGGTGATGACCGGCCTGGCCCGGGAGCGGGGGTGCGGCCCGGTGCCGTACCCGCACTCGTGCTCGCCGCAGGCGTGGGCGGCCGCCGCCCCGCTGCTGTTGCTGACCGTGTGAGCATTTACATCAAGCTGATTTGATGTATTGTCGACCCATGCCTGGCCGGCGAGAAGACACGCCCGCGCTGCCGGCGATCCTCGGGCTCGCCGGGCACGCGATCCGGTGGCAGCTGCTCGGCGAGCTGGCCCGCAGCGATCGTCAGGTGCACGAGCTGACCGCGTCGCTCGGGCAGCCGCAAAATCTGGTCTCCTACCATCTGGGGCGGCTCCGCGGGGCGAGGCTGGTCTCGGCCCGCCGCAGTTCGGCCGACCGCCGCGACACCTACTACAGCCTCGATCTGGCGTTGTGCGGAGAGCTGCTGGCCGGTGCGGGCGGCGCGTTGCATCCGGCGCTGGCGCTCGCCCCGCCCGCGATGCCGGCGCCGCCGGCCGGCCTGCCACCGATCCGGGTGCTGTTCCTGTGCACCGGCAACAGTTCCCGCTCGCAGATGGCCGAGGCGCTGCTGCGGCGGATGGCCGGCGGAGCCGTCCAGGTGTTCAGCGCCGGCAGCCGGCCCACGGCGGTGAACCCCGATGCGGTCGCGGCGATGGCGGCCCACGGCATCGACCTGAGTGCGGCTCGCGCCAAGCATCTCGACGAGTTCGCCGGCCACCGTTTCGACTACGTGATCACCCTGTGCGACCGGGTGCGGGAGATCTGCCCGGAGTTCCCCGGCGATCCGCAACCGGTGCACTGGAGCATCCAGGACCCCGCTGTGTTGCCCGACGGCCGTCCGGCGTTCCGGCGGACCGCCTCGGAGCTCGCCGAGCGCGTCACCTTTCTGCTGCACCGCATCCTGCGGCCACAGCACACCGCCTGACCATCGACCGTGGAGGAGAGATGGACATCCGATCCGATGACACCGTCAACGTCCGATACATGGTGGACGACGTCCAGACCGCAATCGACTTCTACACCGAGCATTTCGGCTTCGCCGTCCGGAGCGCGGCGTTGCCGGCCTTCGCCGACGTCACGCGCGGGCATTTGCGGCTGCTGCTCTCCGGGCCGCGCAGCTCGGCCGGCCGGCCGATGCCCGACGGCCGCTCACCCGCTCCGGGCGGGTGGAACCGGATCCACTTCGTCGTCGCGGACATCACCGCGGAGGTCGATCGGCTCCGCGGCGCCGGAGTGAGATTCCGCAACGACATCGTCACCGGCCCGGGCGGGAGTCAGATCCTGCTGGAGGACCCCTCGGGGAACCCCGTGGAGCTGTTCCAGCCGGCCGGTGGGTGACCGAGCCTCATGGCCTTGCGCCGGTGAGCCGGGAGCGGGCCAGAGCCAGCGTGGCGACGGCGGCGGCGATCACGCCCAGCGCCACCGCGACGACCGCCCCGGCCAGACCGTTGCCGGTGCCCAGACCGCCGGCGGCGTTGGCCGCGTGCAGGCCGCCGACGATCGCACTGACCAACCCCGCGGTCAGCGCCGCGAGGGCGGCGGCGCGCCCGGTGCCGACGC
>NZ_JBFAZH010001067.1:0-2656 GCF_040681735.1 Actinoplanes sp. NPDC051633
GCAGGCCCAGCATCGCGCCGGTGGCGATGTTCAGCATCGCGTTCGGGCTCGTCGGCTCCTCCGGGACCCGGGCGTCGCTGATGATGCTGCCCGCCTCCACGGTGGTGGTGGTCAGCTCGTTCAGCTTGCTGGTCAGCGCGTTGAGCTGGTTCTGCGAGTTGCTGCGCAGGCTCTCCAGGTTGCTGCGCTCGGAGCTGCCGGCACGGGCCTTCGCCAGCCGCGCGTTGATCGACTGCAGGCTCGTCGTCAGCTGCCGCACCTTCAGCACCCGGGACTTGATCTGCTGGTCGAGGCCGCTGCGCGCGGTCTCCTCACGGTTGCGCAGGTACGCCTCGGCGAACGCGTGGGAGCCGGCCTGCGCGCCCTGCGGCGTCTCCGCCTCGAAGCGGATCACCAGCACGGTGGTGTTGGCCGGCACCTCCACCGAGACCTGATGGGCCAGCTCGATCGGGTTGGTGCCGGAGCGCAGCAGGGCGGTGGCCTTGACGGCGACCGCGCCGGAGCCGACCAGCTGCGCCTCGGTGTCGAGGTTGATCGAGCCCTTGGTGCGGCCGCCGGACTGGTTGGCGTCCTGCTCGACCGCCTGAACCAGCACCGACGTGCTGGACTCGTACACCTTGGGCATGGTTGACGTGACCGCGGCGCCCAGGCCGAGGCCGGCGCCGGTGGCCACCAGCACGACCCACCAGTGGCGCCGGAACATGCCGACGTAGTGCGAGAGGTCGGTGGACGGCGCTTCCATCGGTTCGGCGGCCCTTTCGAGGGGATCAGAGTCACGGTTTGGGCGTTTCGCCCCACAGGGGGTAAACGGCCCGGGTCCCGCTTCGTAACTCTGAAATCGCCGAGGATCTACAGCTTGGGTTCGACCCAGCCGTTCTCGACGAGATACGCCAGCACGGCGTCGATGGCCTCGGGCACCGTCATCGACGTGGTGTCCAGGGTCAGCTCGGCGTCGGTGGGCGTCTCGTACGGGTCGTCCACGCCGGTCATGCCGCGCAGCTGACCGGCCCGGGCGCGGGCGTACAGGCCCTTGCGATCCCGCTGCTCACACACCTCGAGCGGGGTGGCCACGTGGATCAGGACGAAGCCGCCGCCCGCCTCGGTGGCCAGCCGGCGCGACGCGGCGCGGGCGTTCTCGTACGGCGCGATCGGGCACGCGATCGCCATCCCGTGATGACGCGCCACCTCGGCCGCCACCCAGCCGATCCGGCGCACGTTGCGGTCGCGGTCGGCCTTGCTGAAGCCCAGACCGGCCGACAGCTCCCGGCGCACCACGTCGCCGTCCAGCAGCGTGATGGTGCGTTCGCCGTCCTCGCGCAGCCGGTCCGCCAGCCCGCGGGCGATGGTCGACTTGCCGCTGCCCGAGAATCCGGTGAAGAACACGACCAGCCCTCGGTAGCGACGCGCCGGCCGGACCCGGGACAGCTCCTTGGCCACGGCCGGGGGCGTGTGCCACTCCGGCAGCGGGAAGCCGCGGTCGAGCGTGTCCTCGATCTCGGCCGGGGTCATCGCCAGCCGACGGTTGCGCGGCGGGATGTCGTCGCGCCAGCGCCACTGGCCGTCCCGGTTGTCGTAGGCCAGCTCGCGGGGCACCAGCACCCGCAGGCCACCGCCGGAGAGCATGTCGCCGGTGGACAGCACGTGGGTCACGCCGTACGCCAGCGCCACCCGCGCGCGCAGCAGCGCGTCGCGCATCTCATCACCGCGCGGCATCAGCGGCACCGCGACGATCGTGGCCGGCGGCATCCTGTCCCGCGCCGCGAAGATCGACCGGACCAGCGACTCCGGCGGCAGGCCGTCCGGCCCCGGTCCGGTCACCGGGATGAAGATCAACAGGTGGGCGCCCAGGGTGCGGGCGGCATGCGCGATCTGCGCGAGCTGCGGGCGGTGCAGCGGCCGATCGGCGATCACGCCGAGCACGCGGCCCGGGGGGAGCAGGGCCTTGACCTCCTCGGGAGTGCGCCGCAGCCGCTGGAACGGGCCGTGCCCGCCGTCGCCCATCCGGCGCACCGCGCCGCCGACCGCGAACAGACCGTCGATGGTCGGCCACGCGTCGGTCACCTCGAGCGCGGCGACCGGGGCGCCCTCGGGGTCGGTGAGGATCACCGTGCGGCGCAGCGGATCGGCCAGGTCGAGCCGGCCGGCGATCTCGGCCGGGATCTCGACGGTCACCGCGACCGGCCACAACGTGCCGTCGGCGAGCTTGCCGGTGCGGCGCAGGGAGGTCAGGTCGGCGCGGCCGAGGAAGCCGGTCAACGGCGCGTACGCGCCGGACAGCAACAGCTCGAGATCCGCCAGCTCGTGCGGACGCGGCGTGTACGACGGCGCGTCACGCAACACGTCCTCGGGCAGCATCGAACCGTTCACCGTGACATCCCCCTGCAGCCGACAGGAGGACAGTTTCGCAGCCGCCGTCGACGTGGTCGAGGCGGGCTCACCGTCCACCCGAAGAGGCTTGATTCTGGACAAACAGGATTTCAGGTCGAATACTGGACCATCGTGAAGCGCATCCGGCCATTGCATGTCGCCGCCGCGACCACCGCGTTCGCCATGTCCGTCGCGGTCACCCTCTCGTGGGCCTGGACGGGTGGCGTGGATCAGATCGGCTTGCCGTTCCGGCCGCCGGTCGCCCCCACGTTCACCACGGAACCCACGC
>NZ_JBFAZH010001068.1:0-2654 GCF_040681735.1 Actinoplanes sp. NPDC051633
AGTACGCGCGCCCGGCGCGCACCGCCCGGCGCACCGGATCCGCCAGCCGCCGGTTCACAGGCCGACTCCGCGCTTGGGGCGCAGAATTGCCCGCAGCACCGTCCGGTCCTCGCGGCTGAGCCCGAGGGCGAGGACCGTCCCGGCGTACGCGACGGCGATCACCACCAGCCCGCAGACCAGCGCCACCACCCCGGACGGTAGCAGCGTGCCCACCGCCAGCCCGGCGCCCAGCGCCACCGCCCCGGCGAGCAGCCCGGTGCCCATCCCGCGGGAGACCGGGAGCGCGCCGATCAGCCGCCGCACCTGCACGACCCGGGCGACATTCACCACCGCCAGGGACACCGCCCAGGCCACCGCCGCCCCGACGATGCCGTGGGCCGGGATCAGCAGCAGGTTGAGCAGCACGTTGAGGACCAGGGTGGCGACGTTGTCGGCCATGTTGAGCGCGACCTTGCCGGACATGTTCAGCACCGTGCCGCACGGCCCGGTGGCGGCATTGACCAACTGCCCGCAGGCCAGGATCACGGTGACCGCCGCCCCGGCCGCGAACGCGCCGCCGAACAGCCGCAGCAGCTCCCCGGGGAAGGCGAGCAGCGCCGCGAAGGCGGGCAGCGACAGCCGGACGATCCACCCGGTCACGGCCGCGTAGCTGCGCCGCACCTCGTCCATCTCACCGCGGTGGTAGAGGTGCGCCAGGTACGGGCCGAACGCGGCGTTGAGCGGCGCCAGCACGAACACCGCGACGGTGACCAGCCGGGTGGCCACGTTGTAGACGCCGACGTCGGGGTTGGCGAAGAAGCCGAGCAGCAGCACGTCGAGCCAGATCAGCCCGGTGGACGCCAGCGACGACACCCAGCTGACCGTGGAGAAGGAGAAGAGCTGCCGCGCCTCGTACGTGCGGCCGGCGCCCTCCAGCGCGGCGAGCCGGCGGCGCACCGCGAGCAGCGCGAAGGCCGCCGCGGTCCAGCCGGCCACCACGATCGCCCAGAACGCGCCGGTCAGCCCGAAGCCGGCCAGCAGCAGCACCGCGGTGAGCAGCAGCCGGCAGACCGGCTCGTAGATCTGCCCGATCAGCGTGAACGCCTTCTGGCTGCGCCAGCCGCGGGTGGCGGCCAGCGCGGCCTCGCAGAGCGTGGACGCGGGCAGGGTGAGGGCCATCAGCCGCAGGCCGGTGGTCAGCGCCGGGTCGTGCAGACGCTCGGCCAGCCAGGGCGCGGCCAGGGCCAGGGCGACGCCGAGCACGGCTGCCGATCCGCCGGAGACGGCGAGGGCGAGGCGGACCGTGCCCCGCACCGCGGCCGGGTCGTCGTCGGCGAGGTGCACGGCGACGAACCGGGTGACGCCGGCCCGGAAGCCGGAGAGCGCGAGCAGGCCGAGCAGGGTCAGCGTGGCGTACGCCTGGGCGTACCGGCCGACCTGGCCCTGATCGAGGACCCGGGCGAGCAGCAGCACCACGCCGAACACCGCGGCCTGCCCGACCACCGCGCCGGCGAGGTTGAGCCCGCCGCCGCGGGCTATCCCCCGGACCGATCGATCCGCCGCCACGGTCATACGCGGGCAGGCTCCCGCTGGGCGGGCACCTCCGGGTAGACCGGCCCGCGGGGCCGGCCGAGGATCTCGAGCAGCACCACCAGCAGGATGGCGACCAGCAGGCCGGCGCCGGTCACCGGCGGCACGATCCGGGCCAGCTCACTGAGCTTGGACGGCGAGGTCACCTCGCCGACGCTGGTGACCTGCTCGGGGTTGGCCGCGCCGACCTGGGCCCGGGCGGCCTGCAGTCCCTTCGTCGCCTCGGCCAGCGCGCTGCTCGCGGCGTCCCGCTGGGCCAGCAGGGCCTCGTATCCGGCCAGCTTCGGTCCGAGCACGTCGAGCCGCTTCTGCCCGTCGGCGAGGGCGTCCTTGGCGGCCTCCTCGCCGCGGGAGTTGCCGGCGGCGGCCATGCTCAGCTCCTGCTGCCGCAGGTCACCCTGCTGGTTGAGGATCGCCTGGAACTGCTTGTCGGGCTGGGTGACCTTGTTCTGGGTCTCCCACCCGGTGATCTTCGCGGCCGCGGCGGTCACGTCCTTCTCGGCCACGGCGACCTGCTCGGTGGCGGCGTCCACCTGGGACGCGAAGAGGAAGGTGAGCGCGCGGCCGGCCATCGCCCGGGCGACCGGCGCGGCCTTGTCCCGCTCGTCGCCGGTCCAGGTGAGGGTGAGCTGGCTGCTGGCGCCGACCTGCTTCACCTCGACGCCGTCGGGCAGGTCGTCCCGGCCGACGCCGGTGTCCGCGGCGACCTGGTCGATCACCTTGGGCGAGGTGGTCGCGGCGGCGAAGGCGGCGACGAACTGGTTGGCGCCCTGCGACCCGGAGAACTGCGTGCCGGAGGACTGCAGCGCCGGGGCGGCCACGTAGGTGGTGACCGCGTAGCGCGCCGGGGTGAGCAGCACGACCAGCACCGCGATCAGGGCAGCGAGCACGGGCAGGCCGACCAGGAGGCCGAGCCGTTTACGGGCGACCCGCAAGTAATCCACTGTCTCCATGCTCCTCAACCAATGACTCGTGCCGCGTCGCCGTCGCGACCGCCGCGAAGGACACCAAGTACCACATCGTCGCCACGCTGGACAGCACGTTCGACGCATTATATTTAGACAACATTACAAATTTTTTAAGAA
>NZ_JBFAZH010001069.1:0-2648 GCF_040681735.1 Actinoplanes sp. NPDC051633
GGCCGCCGCCTCCCCCACCCGGGCCGAGGGTGGGTCGCCCTGCGCGGGGGCCGCCGCCTCCCCCACCCGGCTCGAGGGTGGGTCGCCCTCCGCGGGGGCCGCCGCCTCCCCCACCCGGGCCGAGGGTGGGTCGCCCTCCTCGGGGGCCGCCGCCTCCCCCACCCCGGCACTGGGTGGGTCCGAGAGTAGGCGCTCCGCGTGACGGAGTCCGGGAGTTGTCCACAGCCTGTGGATGGCGGCGATGATGCCCTGGGTGGTGCGATCGGCGCCGGCCTCCGGCGGCAAATCCATCGGCAGGCCCGCGGTGTGGTGGATCAGGTGCCGTAGCCGGATCGCCCGCGCCGGCCCCGGCAGCTCCGGCAGGTGGTCGGCCAGCGCCGACTCCGGGTCGAGCCCGGCCAGGGCGACGCAGGCCGCCGTGACCTGTTTCGCCAGCGAAGCCACGTAGAACAGGCTGTCCCGGCCGGCGGCGACGGTCCCGCCGGAGACCGGCAGGCACCCGCGGGTCAGGTAGGCCGGGCGGCCACCACGGCGCACGCCGATCACCAGGGGGTCGTCCGGCGCGTACCCGGAGGCCTGCGCTACTTGCGCCAACGTGGCAGCGAGAGGCATCCCTCCAGCCTAGTCAACTTTATGGCACAAACCTCTTTGACTTTGTGCGGTAAAGTTCTTTGCATGGTCCCAGACGACATTGACGAAGACGCGCCGCTCGACCCCGCCGAGTCGCTGCGACTCATCGAGCGCGAGCGTGCCGAGACCGAGCGCAGCCTCACCCCCGACCCGCGGATCTTCCTGTGGCCGTGGGGGTTCGCCTGGCTGATCGGCTTCACGGTGTTCTTCCTGCGGTTCGGGCCGGACGGGCGGATCTTCGTCAACTTTCCGGAGTGGCTTCCGCTGGTCGTGCTGATGGGCTCGATCTTCGCGGCGGGCATCTACACCGGCGTGCGGGGCGCCCGCAGCGGCCGCTGGGTCACCGGCCCGTCGAGCCGCCAGGGTGCGATGTACGGCATCACCTGGTCGGTCGCGTTCTGCGGCATGTCGGTGGTGCTGTCGCGGGTGAGCTCACTGCTCCCCGAGCCGGAGGTCAGCCTGCTGTGGTCGGGCGTGATGGTCGGCCTGACCGCCGCGCTGCACATGGTCGCCGGCGTGCTCTACAAGGACACCGTCTTCTACTACCTGGGCATCGGCGTCAGCGCGGCGAACGTCGCCGGAGTCATCGCCGGGCCGGGCTGGCATTCGCTGATCATCGCGGTCCTGGGCGGCGGCGGGATGCTGGCGGCCGGTGCGATCGCCAAGGCGAGGCTGCCGAGGTGACCGAGACCGACGTGCCCGAGCTCGACCCGGTGATCCACGCCCAGGCTCGGCTCCGGGTGGTGTCCTCGCTCTCGATGCTGCGCCACGGCGACCGGATCGCCTTTCCGAGGCTGCAGGAAATCCTCAAGATGACCGCCGGCAACCTGTCCGTCCACCTGCGAAAGCTCGAGGACGCCGGATACGTCGAGGTCACCAAGACCCATCACGGCCGCACCCCGGCCACCCTCGTCCAGCTCACGGCGCGCGGCCGGCTGGCGTTCGAGAACTACACGGCCGCGCTCAGGACATTGCTGAATCCGCAGGAGGAGTCATGATGCTCGCCCGTGCGATCGACGTCAGCCGGCGCTACGGCGACGTGATCGCTCTCGACCAACTGAACCTCGACGTGCCGGCCGGGTCGCTGATCGGCCTGCTCGGCCCGAACGGCGCCGGCAAGAGCACGCTGGTCAACCTCTTCACCGGCCTGCGCAAGCCCACGTCGGGGCGGGTCGAGCTGTGCGGCGGCGACCCGCGCGACGCGGCCTCCCGGGTGGCCCTCGGCGTGACGCCGCAGGAGACCGGGCTGCCGGGCGCGCTCCGGGTCGGCGAGGTCGTCGACTTCGCCCGGGCACACTTCCCGGCGCCGCTGGGCCGCGACGAGCTGCTCGACCGGTTCGGCCTGGCCGACCTGGTCAAGCGGCAGACCGGCGGGCTCTCCGGTGGACAGAAGCGGCGACTCGCGGTGGCTCTGGCGTTCGTCGGGCGGCCGCGCATCGTGTTCCTCGACGAGCCGACGACCGGGCTCGACGTCGAGGCCCGCCGGTCGTTGTGGGACGGCGTGCGCGCCTTCCACGCCGACGGCGGCACGGTCGTGCTCACCAGCCACTACCTCGAGGAGGTCGAGGCGTTGGCCGAGCGCGTGGTGGTGATCGGGGGAGGCCGCGTGCTCGCCGACGACAGCGTCGGCGCGGTACGCGGCCTGGTCGCCATCCGCCGGGTCAGCGTGACCTCCCCGGTGCCCGTGCCCGATCTGCCCGGCGTGGTGGGGCGGGAGGCGGACGGTGCGCGTACCCATCTCCTGACGCCCGACGCCGACCGCCTGGTGCGCGACCTCGTCACGCACGACGTGCCCTTCGCGGACCTGGAGGTCCGCCCCACCTCGCTCGAAGAGGCCTTCCTCACCCTGACCGTTCCGGAGGTCGCGCGATGACCAGCCTGACCCTGACCCACGCCAAATTCCAGCTCATCGAGACGGTCCGGATCCCGATCGCGCTGATCGGCAGCGCGTTCTTCCCGGCCGCGTCCATGCTCTTCTTCGTGGTGCCGTTCGTCGGTGACGATCCGGTGGCATCGAC
>NZ_JBFAZH010001070.1:0-2645 GCF_040681735.1 Actinoplanes sp. NPDC051633
GCCCCGGCCACCATGCTGGTGCAGCACGCCCGCGGCGCCGACACCCACCTGGCCGTGTCGGCGTCCACCTGCATCGCACTGTTCCTGCTCGTGCTGGCCCGGATGGCCGGTCTGGTCGCGACACAGCGGCACGCGGCGATCACCGACGGCCTCACCGGTTTGCGGACCCGCCGCTTCTATGAGGAAGGCCTGCGAACGGAGGCCGAGCGGTCCGCACGCAGTGGCGCCCCGCTGGCCGTCCTCCTGCTCGACATCGACCACTTCAAGAAGGTCAACGACACCTACGGCCACCACGGCGGCGACCGGGTCCTCTGCGAGGTCGCCCGCCGCCTCGGCGAGTTGATACGTCCCGGCGACCTGGTCGCCCGCTACGGCGGAGAGGAGTTCGCCGTCCTGCTTCCCAACACCACCCCGGAACAAGCGGTGGACGTCGCCGAGCGGATCCGCCACGGCATGGCGACCACACCGATCGCCGTCACACCCACCACCCTGGCCAACGTCACCATCTCCGTGGGCTGCGCCGCCATGCCGGCACACTGCGCCACCCGCGAGGACCTCGTCCTCACCGCCGACACGGCCCTCTACGCGGCAAAGGCAGGCGGCCGCAACCGCGTCGTCAGCGCCCAGTCGATCAACACACAGTCGATCAACGCACAGTCGGCCGACCGGATGCTGTAGCCCGCGACCGCCGATCCATTGCCGCCACCGTTCTGGATCGGCCACAACCGCCTGCTCGGCACCGCCGGCCGAGTCGGAAGATCGGCGCGAATACGTCGCACCTCCCGCAGATCCCCACGGGGCCGGTGGTCGCCGGTGGACAGGATTCCGCCAGGACGCAAACCTGCCGAGTCACGATGAGCAGATCTTTGGCGGACCCGCTTCCGCGCCAGCCGTGCCGATACTCCCAGGCGTGATCCGGGAGAGCAGGCTGGCAAGCTGCATGCGGCCGCGGGCGGCGTCCAGCAGCCGCGCCATAATCACGTTGCTCGGCACCGGAAGCACCTTGACGCGCTGCCGGAGGTCCGTGATCAGCGACGCCACCAACGCCCGCACCACGCCTGCGAACACGACCGTGTCGTCGACGTTGAGGCAGGTGTCGGCGACCCGTACCTGGATGGTGAGGTTGCCGGGCGAGAGCCAGGCCAGGAAGTAGATGCTGGAGGTGTCCCAGGCGGCGCCCGCGGCCACCAGCGCACGCACCGCCTGGTCGTACCGCTCGGCGCTGGCCCAGACGCCCCGCGGCCGGAACGTCGGCCGGCACAGCTGGGCGTGGTAACGGGGTAACTGGCCCAGCCGGAGTCGGTGCCGTACGTGATCGGTCGCATCAAGACGTTGCTCGTCCGGTTCGGCGGTCTGGGCGTCGCGTTGGCTGCCAGCGGCGTTCTGCTCGGCGCTCCGGTCGGCGTCGGCGCCATGGCATCCGAGGCGCCCGTGCCGATGGCGATGGCGTGGCCTCACGCTCAGCGCGCAGTGACCCTCGCGACCCTGCCCGACGGATCGGCATACCAGCCCGGGATGTTCTTCGACGCCCGCACCTCCGTCGGCACCGCCGTGACTCCGGACGGCAAGTCCCTGCGCCTGCTGATCGTCGGTGCGGGCCAGCCCGTCCGCCAGCTGCGCAGTGTGCCGTTCAGCCGCGGTCCTTCCTTTCAGACCTTCGCCACGGCCGGCGGCGTGCTCATCTGGGCGGAGGGATCCCGCGGCGCGATCCGGATGTGGCGCGCCGGCCTGCGGGACCGCGAACCGCCGCGGCTGCTGACCGCCGACGGCGGCGCCGCCACTTACGGCTCGGACCATGACATGGTCGTCGACAAGGGCACGCTGCACTGGACCGTCTCCCGCGGGGACGTCACGGAGGTGCGATCGATCCCGGTGATCGGCGGGCCGGTACGCACGCGCACCGTACCCGGCAGGTGGAAGATGTCGGCGTGGCCGTGGCTGATCGACGGGGTCACCGCGACCGCGGGGACCACGCGGCTGCGGAACATCGAGACCAACCAGGAAGTACGCGTGGCAGCGACGGGTTCGCGCTCGGTGACGCAGTGCTCCCCCACCTGGTGCCGCGTGGTGAAGCTGACTCGCGACGGCACCCGCATCGACCTGATGCGACCCGACGGCGGCGGGCGCCGGTTCGTCGCCGGGGACACGGCTCAGACGGTGATCACCGACGTGGTGCCGCTGGACGGCTACGAGATGTACTCCAAGCTGGGCCCCGATTCCGCTCTGACCGGCAACGTCCAGCTGCTGGCCTACGAGCTCGCCACCCGGCGCACGGTCGAGATCAGTCCCGACGCGAACCGGGTGTCGTACCGCAATGGTGTGCTGTCCTGGACCACGGGCAGCCTCAACACCTTCGTCTGGCACGCCTTGGACCTGCGCACGACCTAGCAGGCAGGTCGAAGCCCGGCCGAGATGCCTACCTGGAGACGTATTGCATGACTCCGGCGACCAGCCGGCCCGTCGCCTCGCGCGGCAGCGAGTAGAACACCCGCCGACCGTCGCGGCGGCGCCGCACCAGACCCGCATCGACGAGATGGCGCAGGTGGTGCGACACCGCCGTGGCGTGTGCCGGGATCGACTCGGCCAGTGCGGACGGGGTGGCCTCTCCCTGCAGAAGCAGGACGAGGATGTGCAGGCGATGCCCG
>NZ_JBFAZH010001071.1:0-2643 GCF_040681735.1 Actinoplanes sp. NPDC051633
TATTTTGTTCTAAACCGTTTAACTCACCTACAAAGATTCCAAATAGTCCTAAAAACACATCGGCGCGCGGCTTGCGCTGGTCGGCGACGGCGACCAGCTCGCGGCGGCCCGGGCACTGGCCCTGCCCGGCGTCTCCTGCGCCGGGGCGAGCACCGACGTGCGCCCCTGGCTGGCCGCGGCCGACGTGGCGGTCTTCCCGTCCCGCTGGGAAGGGCTGTCGCTGACCGTGCTGGAGGCGTTCGCGCTCGGCCGCGGCGTGGTGGTGAGCGACATCCCCGGACTGGCCGAGGTGGTCACCCCTGAGGTCGGCGCGACCGTGCCCGCCGAGCAACCGGTCGCGCTCGCGGCGGCCGTTGCCGAGCGGCTGCTCGACCCGGTTCTCGCCGGCCGGGAGGGCGCCGCCGCCGCCCGGCACGCGGTTCGCTTCGACCATCGGCTGACCTTCGATCAACTCGCGGCGGAGACCACCGCCGTCGTCTCCGGCCGTAAGGAGCTCGCGACATGGTGACCACGACCCGCCCCCTGGATCTCGCCGACCCCGGGTTCTGGCGCCTGCCCGAGGAGGAGCGGCTGGCGGCCTTCCGCGCGCTGCGGGAGCTCGAGCACCCGGTCCGCTTCGGCGACGCGGTCAACGGCTTCCACGCGCTGGTGCGGCACCGCGACGTCGTGGAGGCCAGCCGCAACCCCAAGATCTTCACCAGTGGTACGGGGGTGACGACGCCCCGGCCGCCCCGATGGGTGCGGACCGTCTTCGGCGACTCGATGGTGAACCTGGACGACCCGCGGCACGGCCGGCTGCGGGCCGTGGTGAGCAAGGCGTTCACGCCGCGGGTGGTCGGCCGGATCGCCTCCGACGTCGAGCGCCTGGCCACGGCGATCGCGGACGACGTGCTGGCCACGCGGCCGAGTGACTTCGTCTCCGCGGTCGCCGGGCGCATGCCGTTCGAGGTCATCTGCGACATGATGGGCATCCCCGCTTCGTACCGGCCGGAGGTGCTGGCGCAGGTCGACCACAGCACCGAGCGGACCGGCGGGCGGTTCCGCGTACCCGGAAAGAACCTGCGCGCTCTCGCCCGGCTCCAGCACGTCGTCGGCAAGGTGGCGCGTGAGCGCCGCCGCGAGCCGGCCGACGACCTCATCTCCGCCCTGGCCAACGCCGGCCTCAATGCCCGCGAGCTCGGGTCGTTCTTCTCGCTGCTGCTGGTGGCCGGCGTGGAGACGACGCGGAACACCATCGCGCACGGCCTGCACCTGCTCACGGTCAACGAGGCGCAGCGCGAGCTGCTGACGAACGACTTCGACCGGCACGCGGCCGGCTTCGTGGACGAGGTGGTGCGCTTCAGCTCGCCGATCATCCAGTTCCGCCGGACCGTCTCCGAGGACTACGAGTTGGGCGGGCACCCGCTGCGCGCCGGGGACGACGTGGTGTTGTTCTACACCTCGGCGAACCGGGACGAGGCCGTGTTCGACGCGCCGGACTCCTTCGACATCACCCGCAAGCCGAACCCGCACGTGGGATTCGGCGGCGGCGGCCCGCACTTCTGCCTCGGTACCTCGTTGGCCAAGCAGGAGATCACGGTGCTCTTCCGGGAGCTGCTGACGCGGATGCCGGGGATCCGCTCGGCGGGAGCCCCGGTGCTCGCGCCGTCCAGCTTTGACAACCGCATCGCGCGACTGCAGTTCACGTTCTGACCGGGAGGCCGAATCATGACGCATCAGCATCGATGGCGCCGTGTCGCCGTACTCTTCAGCATCCTCGTGCTCGCCTCCTGCACCCGCGCGCCGGCCACCTCCGACGAGCCGGCGGCCGCGCCCCCCTCATCGCCGCCGGCCGCCACGCCGCCGGTCGAGGCGGACGGCCCACCGCTGCCGGTCGGCCAGACCGAGGGCTGGGAGCTGATGTTCAGCGACGAGTTCGACGGCACGTCGCTGGACCGCAAGCGCTGGGCGGACCAGTCGTCGGCCGAGCCGGACATGGGCCGCGGCAACCCGGACAACCAGCAGCTCGAGTGGAACCAGGCGGCCAACTGCACGGTCGGTGACAACGAGCTGGTGATGACCGCCAAGCGGGAGCCGTTCACGTCGCAGTCCGGCCGGAAGTACGAGTGGACCTCCTGCCTGATCACCACCACGCCGTCCTATGACTTCCAGTACGGCTACATCGAGGAGCGCTCGGTGCTGCCGTCGCCGCGCGGCTTCTGGCCGGCCTTCTGGACGTGGCAGGCGCGCGGGGTGGACCAGCACACCGAGACCGACGTGTACGAGTTCTACTCCGACAACCACCGCCGTCTGTACGGCACGCAGTACTCCGGGCCGCGCGCCCGCTGCGACATCGCGCCGCAGTTCGACCCGACGGAGGGCTGGCACACGTACGGCGTGGCGATCGAGCCGTCCGGCACCACCTGGTACGTCGACGGCAAGCAGGTGTGCACCTCGCCGGCCACGTCCGACGGCACCACCAACATCATCTCGAACCTCGCCGTCTACTCGAAGATCCCGCCGGACCCGTCGACCACGAGCGCGACGAAGCGCGTCGACTACATCCGGGCGTGGCAACGCCCTTCTTGACGAGCCGCCGCCCGTAACCCGACGGCACGGCCCGGCGGGATCTTCGAGTAGACGGCGAGGTTCGAGATGATGTTG
>NZ_JBFAZH010001072.1:0-2643 GCF_040681735.1 Actinoplanes sp. NPDC051633
GTCGTGAGGAAGGTCGCCGACGTGCCGGAGCCGCAGGTCCGCACCAGCGGCGTACCCTCCGGCACCAATCTCCTCGGGTTGGTCAAACATTTGACCCACGTCGAGCGCTTCTACTTCCTCGGCGAGCCGATCCACAACCTGCGCCGCACCATGCGGCCCACCGCCACCGAGACGCTCGACGGCCTTCTCGCCGGCTACCGCGAGGCCGTCGAGCGGGCGAACGACGTCATCGCCGCCTGCACGGACCTGACCCTGCCCATCGCCCGGGGACGACCGGCGATGCGATGGGTGCTCGTGCACATGATCGAGGAAACCGGGCGGCACGCGGGCCACGCCGACATCCTGCGCGAGCAGATCGACCGATCCGTCGGCCGCTGACCGGGATGGTTGACCTGAAGCCCGCTCGAGGTTGCACCATGGTCCTGCGACGGACGAGGAGACCTGGTGAAGGACGAGGTGCGACAGGCGCTGGACCGGCAGCAGACCGTGGACATCACCACGATCGGGCGCCGGACCGGGCAGCCGCGGCGGATCGAGACATGGCGGTACACGGCGGCGGGCCGCTACTGGCTGACCGGGAGCCCCGGCGCCCGCGACTGGTACGCGAACCTCGTGGCCCATCCCGAGTTCACGCTGCACCTCGACGGTATGGACGTCCCGGCCCGCGCACGGCTGGTGACCGACCCGGAGGAACGGGCGCGGATCTTCGGCGCGATCGTGCCCGGCCTGACCTGGGCGGACAGCCTGGAAAGCTGGATTGCCGGGAGCCCGCTGGCGGAGATCGAGATCGATTGACGGAGGTGCCGCTCAGGCGCCGTTCGACCATGAACCCGAGATGATCGCAATATCGCGAACATCATCGATATTCGCATCGTGGTCATTCGTCAATGCGATTACTCCGCACCCGCGTCGTTGATCCGACATTCCCCTGACGACGCGGCTTTTGGTGTCACCTGACGCACCTTAACGGGATTTGCACGTCGCGTCTTCACCGTTCGGCCGATGGCTCCTGTCCGGACGGTGCCGCGGTCGACCGCATTCAGACATTGAATCGATAATCCGCGGCGAGTTAGCGTCCGAATCACCGGCCATATTGGACGCGGTCCACCATTCGCCGGCCACGGGGGAAGGGACTGTCCGCATGCCCACGCGTCGCACCCTCATCGCTTCCGGATTGTTGTCCTCAGTGCTCCTGATCGGCATGTCCGGCCTCGACCCGGCCTCGGCCGGCAGCAGTCCCGCGCGGGCCGCCGCGGGCCATGTCCACGATCACTCCGAGGCGGCCCACGGGCACGCCCACGAGCAGGCCCCCGGCGATGCCCCCGAGCATGCGGACGATCGCGAGCACATGACCCAGGACCTGGTCGGCACGCCGATGCGGGTGATCGAGCAGCGGACCGGCGCGAACGCCGCGCGGATCCAGCGCGAGACCGGGGTGCGCCCCGGAGTGACCCGCTCGAAGGCTCTGGTGGCGGCCGATCCCGGGCTGTCGGGATCGTGGAGCCCGGTCGTCGGCACGGAGGTCGTGCCGGTGTTCCAGGCGGTCCTGCCGAACGGCAAGTTGCTGATCTGGGATTCGGTCGGCGATGACGCGGCCGAGACGTACCCGCTGCACAGCTTCACGCGGGCAATGGTCTGGAATCCGATCGACAATACATATAAGCGGGTCGATCTGCAGGGGTCCAACATCTTCTGCGCGGGCTTTGCGCACCTTCCGAACGGCAACATCCTGATCGCCGGCGGAAACGCCAACGCGAAACTCGAGGGCACCGTCCGGACGTACGTCTTCGACTGGCGCACCGAGACGTGGACGCGCGGAAAGGACATGGCCGCTCCGCGCTGGTATCCGTCGGTGGCGGAAATGGCCAACGGCGAGGCGGTGGTCATCGGCGGCGGCCCGGCAACCGCCGAGGTGTACCAGATGAACGGCAACATTCGCGCGCTGACCGGCTTCACGAAGTACAACGCGCGGCTCTATCCGTTCATGAGTTCGCGCCCGGACGCCCAGCTCGGGCTCTTCGGGCCGCACCCGGCCGCGTACACGATCAACACCGCCGGCGACGGCGTCATCACCGCGACCACCACCCGCGACGCCATCACCCGCGACTACGGGAGCTTCGCCGGCTTCGACATCGGGAAGTCGATCGTCATCGGGGGCGGGGCCATCACCGAGGGCGGCGCGGCGCGGGTGCCCACCCGCACCGCCGTGGTGGTCAACAACGGCGCCGGCCTGCTGCCCACCGTCACCACCACCGGGTCCATGTCGGCCGGGCGGCGGCAGCTCAACGCGACCCTGCTGGCCGACGGCTCCGTCCTGGCGACCGGCGGCATGACCAGCGCGGCGACCTCGGGCCTGGTCGACCTGAACAACGCCGCGACGGCGGCGGAGCGCTGGGATCCCGCGACGGGCCAGTGGACGGTGCTCGCGAGCGCGAGCCGCATCAGGCAGTACCACTCGACCGCCGCGCTGCTGCCCGACGGGCGGGTCATGACCGGCGGCGGTGGCATCTGCGGCGTCTGCATGGATCTCGGCTATCTCGAGAAGAACGTCGAGTACTTCACCCCGCCGTATCTGTACGAGAAGGACGGCAGCGGCCGGCTCGCCGCGAGACCGGTCGTCTCCACCGCGCCGGCCGGCATCGG
>NZ_JBFAZH010001073.1:0-2642 GCF_040681735.1 Actinoplanes sp. NPDC051633
CCCAGGGGGTGATCGTCGCGGTCGAACCCTACGACTTGGTGTTCGACGCGGCGGAGCAGGTGGATCTGGGCGACGACGCGTTGCTGCCCGGCCTGGTGGACACCCACGTGCACGTCAACGAGCCCGGACGCACCGAGTGGGAGGGCTTCGCCACCGCGACCCGGGCCGCCGCGGCCGGCGGCGTGACCGCGATCATCGACATGCCGCTGAACAGTCTGCCGCCGACCGTCGACGCCGGCGCGCTGCGGGTCAAGCAGGCCGCGGCGACCGGCAAGTGCCACGTCGACGTCGGCTTCTGGGGCGGCGTGATCCCGGGCAACGCCGGCGAGCTGCCCGCGCTGCACGACGCCGGGGTGTTCGGCTTCAAGGCGTTCCTCGCCGACTCCGGGGTGCCCGAGTTCCCGCCGGTCAGCGCCGTCGAGCTGGCGCTGGCAATGTCGAGTGTGGACGCGCGGTTCGTGGTGCACGCCGAGGACCCGCACCACCTGCACGACGCCGCGTCGTCCACGGCGTACCCGGATTTTCTTGCCTCCCGCCCGCCGGATGCCGAGCACGCGGCGGTCGCGACCGCCATCGACGCCGCTCGCGCCGCGGGCGCCCGGGTGCACATCCTGCACCTCTCCTCGGCGACGGCGCTGCCGCTGATCGCGGCCGCCAGGCAGCAGGGCGTCCGCGTCACCGCCGAGACCTGCCCGCATTACCTGACCCTGCACGCCGAGGAGATCCCGGCCGGCGCCACCGAGTTCAAGTGCTGCCCGCCGATCCGCGAGCGGGCCAACGCCGACCGGCTGTGGGCCGCCCTCGCCGACGGCCTGATCAGCTGTGTCGTCAGCGACCATTCGCCGTGCACCCCGGAGCTGAAACGCCGCGACACCGGCGACTTCGCGGCGGCCTGGGGCGGCATCGCCTCGGTGCAGCTCGGGCTGCCGGTGATCTGGACGGCGGCCCGTGACCGCGGCTTCGCCCTGACCGATGTGGTGTCCTGGATGGCCCGCCGCCCGGCCGACCTGGTCGGCCTGAGCCGCAAGGGCCGGCTCGCGGTGGGCGCGGACGCCGACCTGGTCGCGTTCGACCCCACGGGTACGTTCACCGTCGACCCCCACGCACTGCACCACCGCAATCCCGTCACGCCGTACGCCGGCCGGACACTGACCGGCGTGGTCCGCACCACCTGGCTGCGCGGCCGAGCCGTGACCGGCGACGTGGCGGCCGGCCGTTTCCTCAGCAGGGAGGATTGATGGACGACCTCAGCACGCCGGCCGACTTCAGCACGTTGGCCGACCTGGCATCGCGCACCTTCGGCGGCGGCATCGTCGAGGTCAACGACGAGTTCTTCGCGGCCGCCGACCATCTGCTCTCACCCGCACCGCCGGTGTTCGCCCCGCACACCTTCGACCACCGCGGCCAGGTCTACGACGGCTGGGAGACGCGGCGGCGGCGCGAGCCCGGGCACGACTACGCCATCGTCCGGCTGGGCGCGCCCGGCGTGATCCGCGGCATCGACGTGGACACCTCGTTCTTCACCGGCAACTTCCCGCCGTACGCGTCGGTGGACGGCTGCTCGGTGCCCGGCTATCCCGACGCCGCCCAGCTGAGGGCCGCCACCTGGACCCCGCTGGTCTCCCGCTCGCCGCTGACCGGCGACAGCCGCAATCTGTTCACAGTGGACGACAAGCGGCGGTTCACGCACGTGCGGCTCACCATCTATCCGGACGGCGGGGTCGCCAGGCTGCGCGTGCACGGCGAGGTGGTGCCCGACCCCGGCCTGCTGCCCGAGGTGTTCGACGTCGCGGCGGCGGAGTACGGCGCACATGTCACCGGTTGCAGCGACATGTTCTACGGCCACCCGCAGAAGATGCTGATGCCCGGCCTGGCCGCCTCCATGGGCGACGGCTGGGAGACGTCCCGCCGCCGCGACGACGGCAACGACTGGGTGATCGTGCAATTGGCAGCCCCGGCCGTGCTCGAGCTGGCCGACCTCGACACCCGCCACTTCAAGGGAAACTCGCCGGGGCGGGCCTCGCTGCGCGGGGTGGACGCGCGGGCCGGCTCGGTCGACGACCCGACGGGCTGGTTCGATCTGCTCGAGCCGGTGCGCCTGGCCCGCGACACCCCGCACCGCTTCCGCATCGCGCCGGCGCCCGCCGCGACCCACGTCCGCCTGGACATCTTCCCGGACGGCGGGATGGCCCGCCTCCGCCTGCACGGCCGCCCCGACGGTCCGGGCGCGGCGGCCATGCGCTCCCGCTTCGACGCCCTGAGCTGACGCGGTCGCCGGCGAAATCCGCTCGCCTGCCGCAGGACCCGGCGCGATCATTCTCGGGTGAACGTTCGTCTGGCAGGTGGCGTGGTGCCGCCGGCCGGCTACGGGCTCTGGCTCGCAGCGCCGGCCGGCGACCGCCGCACACCCGCCGACGAGCACGATGGTCAAGCGCAGGACGGCCAAGCGCAGGACGGCCGAGCAGCGCCGTCCGGGCCGGAAGAGCCGGGCGATCAGACGCCGCCCGGCACCCCGGTGGCGGTCGGCCCGGCCGACGCCGCGCCCGCGCACATCGTCGCGGCCACCGAGGCCCTGGCCGCCCTCGTCGTCGCCGGCGGCCCGCTCGCCGCCGGTGGCGATGTCGACCTCGGCCACGGCTTCC